>CAZGJE010000021.1:0-10593 GCA_964526355.1 uncultured Candidatus Saccharibacteria bacterium | reverse complement strand
GAAACAGCTGGGCATCGAAGACCGCAGCAGCCGCGACCTGGTGAAGAAGATCCTTGAAGATCTCTCTTCTCTTTTGAGTGCTAACGTCTCTCAGGGAAAGGTTAGCCCAGCTAATTTATAAACCGAAATCGCAATCTATATTGGCAGAGATTATAATTTGACCAAAAACTAATGGCTTTGCTCAAGAGTCAATTTACAAGAAAGTTTATATTATCAGCAATACTCGCCTGGGGTGTTTTTACTTATGCCCAAAATGCGTCTAATGATTTTCTTCTGTACACGATGATGGTAATATCCGTTTTTGGCTTATTCGTAATATGGCGTGAACTTTCCCCAATCTTTACTCTCATATTACTATCTTTCACCTCTGGGCATGCGCTTTACTCGGTTTTGTACCAGATGTCACTGCCTCTCTGGTTCGCAATGATCGGGACTTTGATTATTTTTTCATATCTTTTTATTTATGTTGAGCAGAAAATTGGTATCCTTGGCAACAAGCGATTAATATATCTAGTGTTGTTCTCCCTGATTATCTTGGAAGTATTTCTAATATTAAGCTATTTCCTGATTGACCCAACAAGCCAAGGTTTAATTATTGCAGCCGTTTCCTATCTTTTTGTCGGATTCTGTTATACAATTTTGGCAAAACATACAGACAACAAGTTTTTTACATATGTCACGATAACATCATTGGCAATCGCAATTGTATTTGTTACATCAAATTGGGGCGGTCTTGTGTAGGTCGTCCAAAGAAACTATAATAAACACACATTAATAGGAACAAGCATGAAGATGAATTATTCTGAATCAATCAAGAAGATCAAGAAATTATTCGTTTGGGTCGGTAAGATTAGGTTGCCGAAGCCAGTACTGGATTTTTGCGCAAATTGTTGGACAAGGATTAGGGCGATAAAGTGCAAAGAGTGTATGAATAGCCCATTGTACAAGAAGATCTCTATGATCGTCGGTGTTATTTTTGTGATATTTGTTGGATATGTGGTCGTAATTGGGGTAATGCTCTATGGATTCAAATCCCAAGCCAAGATCGTCAAATTTACGGGTAATTTTGTCCCTTATCCTATCGGTGTAGTCAATTATCAATTTATCACATACAAATCATACATGGCTGAGTCTGATTACATTCACCATTTTTACCAGGCTACTCAAATGGAGAGCTCGGTTGACTTCAAAGAGATAGACCAACAAATAATTGATCAGCTGATAGAAAATAAGATTATCGAAGCTCAAGCCCTAAAATATCGTGTTAAGGTAAGCAAGAAAGACGAAGATCAGGTCATCGATGGCATTGTCCAACAAAATGGTGGACAAGAAAAAGTTGAGAAGATTCTCAATGAGATGTACGGGATCAATCTTAAAAGATTTAGGCAACTGGTTAAGATACAGATCATGAGGGACAAGTTAAATGAAAAAGTAATCGCCAAAGTTACCGTTGATCATATACTGATCAGGGTTGCAGAGAATGCTTCTGTTGACGATATTGCGAAGGCCAAAGCTAAAGCTGATTCGACCAAGGCTGAGATAGTTGCTGGTCTAGATTTCGCTGAAGCGGCCAAAAAATATTCAGAGGACTCAAGCAGCGCGCCAAACGGAGGTAAGTTGGAGCCGTTCGCTGATGGGGAGATGGTCCAAGAGTTTTCAGATGTTGCTTTCAGGACAAAAGTTGGAGAGATATCAGAACCAGTAAAGACCGTATATGGCTGGCATATCATCAAAGTGGAGAGCAGGAGCGGAATCTTACAAAAGAAATTTGCCGACTGGATTTCTGAATTGAAGGATAAGAGTTTTGTCCTGAAAATGTATAATATCAAATAGCTAGAGACATAGTACTAACTACTCAAAAAATGATCCCCCTTGGGATCATTTTGTTATCTAAGCAGTAATTTTCCAGTCATGCTTTGCGGAACCGGTATCCCCATCAAGGATAGTATGGTCGGTGCGATATCGCTAAGATTACCGTCAGAAAGAACGTAATTCTCTCTGCCGATATATATAATAGGGACTTTGTTTACGGTGTGTGCGGTATGAGGCTGCTGGGACGTTGGATCAAAAATAATCTCTGCATTGCCGTGGTCGGCAGTAATGATAACATCATAGTGAGATTTTTTTGCTTGCCCCACAAACTGGCTTAATTGAGAATCAAGAAACTCGATGGCCCGGACAGCTGCATCACGATTACCAGTATGACCGATCATGTCTGGGTTGGCGTAATTAACAAATATAAAATCGGTACCGAGCTTAAATTGCAGGATAGCCTTCTCTGTAATTTCTTTGGCCTTCATCTCTGGGGCTTGATCATGAGTTTTGATGTCCTTCCTACTGTCAACTAGTATGTGCTTCTCCCCGGGGTATGGCTCTTTCTTGCCCCCGTTCAAATAGTACGTGCAATGCGCAAACTTCTCTGTCTCGGCAATATGGGCCTGCGTGGCGCCATCCTTCGAAATCTCCTTGGCTATGGTAGTCTCGATAATTTCCTCTGCAAATGCATGGAGGCAAGGAAAACTATTATCATACTCAGTCATCGTCACAAGGAAATTATTATTATTTTCGCTTCGTTCAATAATTTTCTTGGTGATCATTTTTGCTCGATCTTTTCTAAAATTGAACAAAAAGATCCCGTCGTTCTCACTAATCTGATAACTTCTTCCAGAGTCATCCAGGAATACTGTCGGCTCAACATGCTCGTCGACAATACCGTGTTCATATAACTCAGTAATCACTTCTGAAGGCTTTCGATTTTCGCGCTTGTTACCTTTGCCCTCAAATATTATGTCCTCGACCGTTTGGAGCCGGTCCCAGTTATTGTCTCGATCCATCGCGTAAAATCTTCCTGACGCTGTAGCGATAAATCCGATTCCTATTTCTTCAATTACACTTTCTAACTCTCTGAGATATTGTCTTGCGCTTTGCGGCTGGGTGTCGCGGCCGTCCAGGAATGCGTGTATCGCTATTTTCTTGATCCCTGCGGTACCAGCGGCACGGAGAAAAGCAAAAAGATGTTCGGAGTGGCTGTGGACGCCTCCTGGCCCGACCAACCCCGCGACGTGAAGTATCGAATCGTATTTTTTCACATGTTCAAAAAGAGCAACCATAGCGCTATTTTTCGAGAATTCATTGTCTCGGGCTGCTTTTGAGATCTTAGCCAAATCGGTGAAAACTATTTTTCCGGCTCCTATGACTGTATGACCAACCTCGCTATTTCCCATCTGCCCCTTTGGCAGACCGACTGCTTCGCCGCTGGCATCAAGAAAAGCGTGAGGGCAGGTTTCCCAAAGAGTATCGAAGCACGGAGTCTTAGCTATACTTATCGGGTTGTGCTCAGTGTCTGGGCTGTGACCCCATCCATCCAAAATAATCAGCGCAACTTTTTTGTCGCTCTGTCTCATAGTATTAGGTTAGTTTATTTATCAAATAGGAAAACTGAGCGCCCCGGAAAACTAGTTTTGGCGCCAAGATCTTCCTCAATTCTCAAAAGCTGATTATATTTGCAGGTTCGCTCTGAACGGCAAAGGGAACCTGTCTTAATCTGACCGGTACCCAAACCGACGACAAAATCAGAGATAGTCGAGTCTTCTGTCTCACCGGAACGATGAGACACAATTGAGGTAAAGCCGGCTTTTTGGGCCATCTTTATCGCCATAATAGTCTCGGTAATAGTCCCGATTTGATTCAATTTTATTAAGATTGAATTCGCTGCTCTACTCTCGATACCTTTTTCTAATCGATTAATATTTGTGACAAAAAGATCGTCTCCGACAATTTGAACCTTCGCACCCAATCTTTGTGTGAATTTTTCATACCCGTCCCAGTCATCTTCCGATAGACCATCTTCAATCGAGATAATCGGATATTTCTCGATCCAACTGGCGTATAAGTCTATCATTTCGGTGCTGGATAATTTACGCCCCTCGGTTTTGAGATCGTATTTTCCGTCAACCAGAAGCTCGGTGGCAGCGCCGTCAATGGCGATGGCGATATCCTTGCCTGGTTCATAACCAGCTGATTTGATCGCCTCGATGATAATCTGAAGAGCTGCCTCGTTATTTGGCAGTGAAGGCGCGAATCCGCCTTCATCGCCGACAGAAGTGTTTAATCCTTTATCGGTAAGGATTTTCTTCAGACAGTGGAAAGTCTCGACACCATATCTTAGAGCCTCACTGAATGTTGGGGCTCCAACTGGCATAATCATAAATTCTTGAAGGTCAGTAGAGTTCTCAGCATGTTTGCCCCCATTTAGGATGTTCATCATTGGCACAGGCAACGAAAGGCTTGAATTACCGCTGATTTTAGCAAAGTATTCATACAGTTTCATACCTCCGCTTTTTGCCTCTGCATGAGCAAAGGCCAATGAGATGCCAAGGATTGCGTTAGCCCCAAGCCTTCCCTTATTTTCTGTTCCGTCCAGTGTTATCATCGCGTTATCGAGCGATTCCTGGTCAAATTCGTTCCCAACTAGGTTTTTTCGTAATTCTTCGTTGATATTGGAAACTGCCTTTTGCACACCCTTGCCACCATATCGCTTGCCACCGTCTCGTATTTCTACTGCTTCGTAGCTTCCGGTCGACGCTCCAGACGGGACTGCAGATCTCCCAAACGAGCCATCTTCCAAAGTTAGATCGACTTCCACCGTTGGGTTTCCTCTTGAATCCAAGATTTCTCTACCGATTATCTTCGCAATTTTTGACATTTGATGCCTTCCAATAAATTATAATGTTAATTTATCTTACCAATTATTAGCCGTATAATTCAAGATTAAAAAAATACTCCAGACAAGCCGGAGTATTTTTCAAGTATGAAATTGTATGAACTATTTTACGGAGATCTCATTCTCCACGAACTTCTTCAGACTATCCACATTCGAGAAAAGTTGGCTTGGGAAAACAATAGTGGAATTTTTCTCTACTGCGATTTCTGATAGTACCTGAAGGTTGCGAAGTTGCAGAGCTATCGGGTGTTTGGCTATCACATCAGCGGCCTTGCCAAGTTGGTCTGCTGACTGGAACTCACCTTCTGCTGCGATTATCTTAGCTCTTTTCTCTCTTTCTGCTTCAGCCTGTTTGGCCATAGCTCTTTGCATTGTATCTGGCAGTTGGATATCTTTGATCTCCACAGTTTTTACAGATACGCCCCAAGCTTCTGTGTGGGTGTCAATTATATTTTTGACCTTTTTGTTAATTTTATCCGTTTCTGATAGCACTTCATCAAGCGTGAACTGTCCGACAAAATTTCTAATCGTTGTCTGCGAAATCTGATTCACGGCTGAGACTACATTTTGAATCGCGACCAAAGATTTGGTAGCGTCAACTATTTTGAAGTAAGCGACAGCGGCCACATCGATAGAAACATTATCTTTCGTAATGATTTTCTGTGATGGGATTGGCATGGTTATTATTTGCAGCGAAACTTTGCGCATAATGTCGATGATTGGGATCATCAGACGCCAACCCGGGCCTCTCTCGCCGATAACTTTACCAAGTCGAAAAACAACACCCTTTTCGTATTGTTGGACAACACGCAGAGCTGAAAAGACCAAGATCGCGATCGGAACTAGCCAATAGTACATGCTTCCCTTTCTATTAATAATCAGCTCAACAGTACAACGATCTTTACAAGATTGCAAGATGCAGCGGGATAACATAAAAATAGCTTGCAAAAGCTATTTTTTCATTGGCGGGAGCGACCGGGCTCGAACCGGCGACCTCCACAGTGACAGTGTGGCGTTCTAACCAACTGAACTACGCCCCCGCAATAGAAAAGATTATAACAAAAATCGTGCTATAAATCAATGACGGGAGCTATTATTCGAAGTAATCAAGCTTCATGGCCGATTTTACTTCTAGAAGAGTTTTGTTGGCGACGGCTTGCGCTTTCTTGGAGCCTTCTTGCAAAATTTTCATAATAGCATCTGGGTCTTTGGCCAAATCTTCGCGCTTGTCCCGTATCGGCGCTAGCAATTTCTGGAGAATATCGTTCAAACGATTTTTCAGGGTTACGTCGCCAAGACCGCCCTTCTTATAATCCTCTTTTAGTTTTGCAACTTCATCTTTGTTGCCATCAAATATATCAAGGTAAGCGAAGACCGTGTTGCCATCGACCTTGCCCGGGTCTTCAACATGCAGGTGGTTCGGATCTGTGTACATGTTCATAACTTTTTGTTTAATTTCCTCGGCGGAATCAGAGAGGTAGATCGCGTTACCAAGGGATTTGGACATTTTGTTGTCGCCATCAATCCCTGGCAGACGGCCTGTCTCTGAGACTAATGCCTCGCATTCCACTAAAACATTAGAGCCATACACTCGATTAAACTTGCGTACAATTTCATTGGTCTGCTCGATCATCGGGAGCTGATCGGCTCCTACCGGCACCAATGTGGCTTTGAATGCTGAGATATCTGCAGCTTGACTGATTGGGTAGGTTAGGAATCCCATGGGGACCTCGGCGCCAAACCCTTTCTGGTTCATCTCGTCTTTGACAGTAGGGTTACGTTGAAGTCTAGCGAGGGAAACAAGATTCATGTAATACATAGTCAAATCAGAAATTGCGGGAATCTCGGATTGGATGCAAATTGTAGAAACATTTGGGTCAATACCGACCGAGAGGTAGTCAAGGGCTACTTCTAGAACATTCGCCCTTACCTTCTCGGGATTTTTGGCGTTATCGGTTAGGGCTTGCAGATCAGCGATTAGTATGAATTGTTCATATTCATGCTGTAATTTAACTCTATTTTGTAGGGAACCGACAAAATGACCAAGGTGTAATCTGCCCGTTGGTCTGTCTCCTGTCAAAATTACTTTTTTCTGATCCATGGAATCCTTTCTTGATTTGCAATAACTATACAATTTTATAGTGGCATGTTCAAGTTTCCAATATCGGGAGGTTATTAGCGACACTCCAATTGTTTTTTTGGCGCGAAAGTGATAAATTTTCTAGTAGTGGATAACCTCTCCATTATTTGCGGGTATGGTTTAGTGGTAAAATGTATCCTTCCCAAGGATGAGTCGCGGGTTCGATTCCCGCTACCCGCTCCATGCCGCTTTAGCTCAGCTGGTAGAGCAACACTTTCGTAAAGTGGAGGTCTCGAGTTCGAATCTCGAATGCGGCTCCATAATATAATATATGAAAAATTATATAACCACACTCGGTCAATTCCTAAAGGAATTTCTGGTTGATGATATCGCCAACAGGTATCTGTTTCCAGCGTTTATCCTCTGGTTTTTTGTAGACTATTTGATCTGGCATTTCCTGCTTAGCTCGCCAGATATTTTTGTTTATGTCCGAATCGGAGTGTATCCGATAAAACTGCTTTTTATTATTTTGTTGATCAACACAACATTGGCCGTTTCGTCATACAAGCGAGAGAGAGAAATCGGTTACCTTTTGTTTATTGGTAATATTTTAGCTGCTGCGCTGGTAATGATTTTGGAAATCTACTATCTCATCCACAAATGAATAATTGGAAATACAAAAGATTGTTTGAAATCCTCCCGGGTCTGATCTCCTGGTCGATATTACTCTTGCCCTTTGTAGTTGTGCTAATCTCTCCAAAAGTATTTGCGATATATATGATATTTTTCATGAGCTTCTGGCTTGTACGCACCTTTGTCATGTCATATCGGTTGGTTCTCGGCTACCGAAATTATCGTCGTGACATGAGGATGAATTGGCTTGGGAAATTGGAACAGTCGGGCGAAGACTGGCACAAGATTTACCATTTAGTGATAGTGCCAACTTACAAGGAGGACATTGAAATTCTAGAATCATCAGTCAATTCCGTATTACAATCAAATTTCTCCATGGATCGGGTTATCTATGTGCTAGGCACAGAAGAGCGCGACAGGGAAAGAGCGGAAGAATACTCGAAGACTCTCGCTAACAAATATGGTAAAAAGTTTCATCTATTTTTGGCCATCATGCACCCCAAGGATATCCCAGGAGAAGTGGTCGGCAAGGGCGGTAATATTACTTTTGCCGCGAGAAAAGCACTAGAGAGGATAAGCGCAGAGAAAATCCCTTATGAAAATGTAGTAGTGACGACAATGGATTCTGACCACATAATGGACAAAAATTATTTGCTCGATCTGACATATAAATATGTTACCGACCCAGACCCGATTCACAAAAGCTTTCAACCCCTGCCCATGTTCTTCAATAATATTTGGGACGTCCCTATGATGAATCGACTGATGGCGATGGGCTCATCATTCTGGCAACTAATCGTCACGACCAGACCATCCCGTTTACGTAATTTTTCCGCTCATGCACAGAGTCTGGCCGCATTGGTGAAGACGGATTTTTGGTCGACAAAGACAATTGTTGAGGACGGTCATCAATTCTGGCGCACGTATTATCGATTCAACGGCTGCCATGAGGTAGTGCCGATGTATACTCCTATCTATCAGGATGCGGTGCTGGCCGATACTTTTAAAAATACTATGCGCGAGCAATATTTGCAGAAGAAACGTTGGGCTTGGGGGGTTTCGGATATTCCATATGTCATGGAGAATACCATCGGCAATGACAAAATTCCTTTTTTTGACAGGTGGGCGAACGCTTTGATATTATGGGAATCGCACATCTCTTGGTCGACTACTTCGTTGATTCTGGCTACATCCGCATGGATCCCAGTTTTCTTCGGTAATAGTTTCCAAGGAGATATTTTGGCATACAGTTTCCGCGGCGTGTATGTCAAAATGCTTGCTATAGCTTGGATTGGCATGATCACTACGCTTGTGATCTCGACCCTTCTGGCTCCTAGGAGAAAGGGCAAAAAACCGTTTGGTCGGATACTACTTGACTGGTGCATGACGCCGTTCGTATTGCCGATTTCGAACATCTTCTTTTCCTCCATCCCAGCGATGGAGTCTCAGACCATACTTATGCTCGGAAAATATCTCGAAGTATTCAGAGTGACAACTAAATCTACAAAGAGGTCAAATATATTGGAGGGACAAAATGAAGTTTCTAAAAAGGGTCTGGACTAAGTTACCTTATAAATATCTGGTGCCTGGGGCTATTCTTCTGTTTATGTTTTTATTGGCTCTTTTTTCCTCTCGGGGGATCGGAGACATGCCTGGCGATTCCGGGACAGTCGACGAAATTGCTCACATTCCGTCTGGCTACACATATGTGAAGGATCAAGATTTTCGGCTCAACCCCGAGCATCCGCCACTGGCAAAAGCTCTTTCTGCTCTACCGTTAGTTCTGGACAAAAACATCAAAGGCCCTGAAAACGATCAAAGTTTCAAGGATATCAATCAGTGGGAATCTGGCTGGAGTATGATCTATCGCCAGGGCAATGATCCGGCCAAAGTTTTTTCACTCGCTAGATTGCCTATGATGTTGTTGATGATTGGGCTCGGGCTGTTGCTTTTCAAGTGGGCTGTTGAACTATTCGGCTGGAAGGTCGGCGTTGTGATTCTATTCCTCTACGCCCTCTATCCTGACGTGATCGCTCACGGCAGACTTGTAACTACTGATGTGGCAGCGGCATTTGGCTTCGTATTGGCGACTTACGCTTTTGACAAGGCGCTGACCAAAAAGACTTTGTTGAGTATTCTGCTAGCCGGATTTGCTCTGGGAATCGCGGGATTACTAAAGTTTTCTGCGGTTTTGTTGTATCCGATTTTCTTTATTTTCGTCCTGATACGTGCAATTCTTGATCGAAAAGACAAAGGTTTTTGGCATAATTTCGTTTCTAATCTGATGCCGCTGATCTACATCAGTTTGATTTCTCTCGTTCTGATATGGCTAGTCTATATTCCTTTTGTCTGGAAGACACCTGCATTTATAGAACACAGACTGATAGAGTCAAACTTGACAGACAACCCCAAGACTTTGCCTTTTAGAAATTTCCTTCATTCATTTGAGCAAAATCCTATCCTGAGAGCATTGGGACACTATATCCTGGGTATATTCCTCGTGATTGGTCGTGTCGGAGGAGGGAACGCTACATTTATCTGGGGCCACCTCTCTGACAAATCGATATCTTGGTACTTTCCGGTGGCTTGGCTGCTCAAAACACCAATATCTATCATTATTTTGTTTTTCTTCTCGATATATTCGATGATCAGAAATTGGCCGAAACAGAAAGAAATCAAATGGATTCTTGCTCTTCTGATCGTAACGTGGGCAGTATATTGGGCGTTTACTTTGAAGGGATCGCTCAACATAGGTATCCGTCACCTTATGCCGACCATTCCTTTTGTCCTGTTGATGATCGGGTTCGCTATTTATCCTATCATCAACGCGAAGTGGAATTGGCGAAAACTTGCCAAGACCCAAATCGCCCTGTTGATTTTGCTAGTCTATTTGGCTATTTCCACAATCTCTAACTTTCCAAACTTTATCGCATATTTCAACGAACTAACTCCCAGAGACAAGCGCTATACCAGGCTGATTGATTCTTCTCTTGACTGGGGACAGGATTTCCTGCGACTCAAAAAGTATGTTGATGACAACCACATCACCAATATCAAGGTGGATTATTTCGGCGGCTCTGTCCCGACGTATTATCTTCCAAATCGAGTAGATTGGCACTCTAGTTATGGCCCGACCACGGGTTGGTTGGCAGTCTAT
>CAZGJE010000020.1:597-10774 GCA_964526355.1 uncultured Candidatus Saccharibacteria bacterium | reverse complement strand
TCGAAAAGGAAATTGTAAATGTCCTCAAAGATACCCTGATTTTTCATGCTGAATAGCTAGATTACGAAATTTTCACGTTGTTTCTCAAGAAAACGCCGGGAAAGTTTTATAATTTTTTATTAGGAGAACAATGGAATTGGATACAATCAGAAAGAGGATAGAGCAGCTGACCAAGCTCAAAGAAGAGATCAAGATACAAAAAGAGCTGCTCAAGGGTGAACTTGAGAATGAAGAAGAGTATTTGAAAGTTGCTGAAGAGGCGAAAGCAGCCAGTCAGAAGAAAAAACAGATAAGAGATGAAATTCTCGGACGAGGTGCGAATCAGGAGACTTTGGCCAAGATTAAGGATGATAATGAGGAGATCTCAACTCTCAAAGAGATCTTGTCGGCTGAGTTGGTCCAAATATTTCATGAGAATAATACCGATGAGATAGCTGGTCAGAAAATCAAAGTCATCGGCACTCTTGTGCCAAACGCAAAACAATACGACAAGAAGAATTATTCCGGGTCATAACGCGTGCGAAAGCCAGATTTCTCTAAAGATAATATTTGAAAATAATGAAGTCTGGGACTAAATAATGTCATACTATACCATATTATTAGTCCCAGAATGCTTGACAAGTTGTGCTCTGATTGGTACAATGATTTAATTTAGTACATTAAAAAATTGAGTTAGAGGGAACGAGATGGGGAGCGGAATTATATTTACCCCGATATAATTTCAAAGAGAAATGATCTTTAAAATAAATGGTTATTTCCCCCAGCTCGTTCCTACTAAAACAAAAAATAATAAGCTATTAGGAATAGCAAGAAAACAAAAAGAAGGAACAAAAAACAAAATGCATTTAGACCAGGCTTAAATTAAATAATCATAACGCCTGACAAGATCTAAAAAGCAAAAAATCAAAAAATTCTCCTATACATTGATAAAATATCAAGGAGGGGAGAAATCAGAATTAGAGACCTAGACCCACTCTCTTAGGGGATGTAAATCCTTTAGGGGAATCCAAAGTCGAAGCCTCTAAAAACGGGCATAAGTGATGAAGCCGCAACATTATTAATTTATTGATTTGCGATCAGTCTTCAAATCATTTCTGCCCAAACCAAAACCAGAGCGCAAGCTCTGTTTTTGGTTTGAAATAGTGCTTTTCATCTGGCGATCCTTCATAGCTTTAGCGAAGTAGGATGCCCAAACCAAATAAATCCAATCGAAAGGTTGGGTTTTTTGGTTGCCCAAAAATGAATAATGTGATATAGCAGTAGCAGGATTATGAGATTGGTCTCATATCTAGCACCCAATTTCCGCGAGGAGTTAAACAATATGCTGATGCTGACGAAAGCACGCGAGGCCACGGACAAGGTCTTGATTCGAATCGCCAAAGCTTTTCTACGCCAAAGCTATCCGCTTAGCGAAGAAGGCACTGCGCTCAAGGATGATGTGAAGTGGGTCTTGGAATCGAACGATCTCGTTTGGCTCCGAGGCAATCTGTGGCGCTTACCAACTGTTGAACGCCCGCACGGCAAATTATTTGCCGAGTTAGATTTCGGGTCGCTCGGCGCTGCCGAAGTGATGGGGCATAAGTTGATCACAATTCAATCTCATCTTGGCTGCACCCATCAATGTGAAGGATTTTGTGATTCATGCGCCCCGCGTAAGATTACAAGGACAATGCCTTTTGCTGCAATTTTGAAGTTAGCCAAGGAGAAGCATTGTCGTGACCGTCGTTTTGCTCGGATTATGTTGAATTTTCTTGACAACCTCAAGAGACACCGAGTCATGCCGGAGGGAGAGATGGAAGGCGGGATAATGAACATGGGCCTGTTGCCCCGGGACGAGCGTGAATTGGATGCTCGGATTCAGGAGATGAAGGGATATGAATTCATCAAGTTTATAAGGGCCGTAGACGATGTTTGCGAGCTCCATCCGATTGCTTCGATTTTTCGACAATGGCCAATGCCGAGCATGACCGATGCGAAATCTAAGTTGCAGCACGTTTGGCGCTACTATTGGCATTACGTTCCCGTGATGGCCAGATCGATGATGCAGCCGATACACAATTTTAATGGCAATGACCCGATTGAATATCGGAACTTAGACTTTCTCCATATGGATGGCACCCCAGCGAACTTCGGTGACGTTTTCCATTACCTGACTACGATGATCCGGCCGATCTTTCTATCAACTGCCGGCTGGCTTCCATCTAACTTGGTTGCAGAAAGAGCCGCTCGTCGCATGATGGAGGTTTATCGGAACGATAAATGGTACTCAGGGGGAGTAAGGTTGACCGTCAAGCGGTATGAGATATTGGCGCGAACCGATCCTACCGCTTATGTCGAGAATCTGAAGCGCATGATTACACTCTTCTGGCCGATGGTCCCAGATGACTTTGACGTCGAGATATATTATGATCCCAAGATTGCAGGAGACATTGCATGGGCAGAATCAATATGCGATCAGCTCGAACATTTTGCGCAGTCAGATTTGGGCGGGTCTCTCGGTATAGATACTCTCGTCGAAGTCTCTCACAAGCTTGGTAGAGCATATGATCCACGTTATGCGGAGACGGACCACGATTCGACTGGCGATGCCTGGGGTTATCATATACTACCGGATGGCAGAGTCCATTGGCGCGAAGAGGCTGTATTCAAGGAGTTCCACGACGAAAAAAGTGGTACGCCTTTCTACAAACTCCAATCGCCGAGCAGAACGCACAAGCCGACCGGAGTTAAACTCTGGTGAACACAAGACAGGTTAGAACCTGTCTTTTTTAGTATCCAAAATATTCTCGATATATTTCTTTGCTTCAATTTGTTCTGCGATCTGATTGTATATCTCGAGAGCGATGTAGGGGCCGAAGAAGTCAGAATTGTAATCTTTGAGATAATCAAACTCGTTTAGATTTTTGTATTCATGGTACGCGTATCCATACGATTTTGTGACCGGTCCGTCACCTGGCAGATCATAAATTGCGCTGATATGATTGGCTCCAATTTTGAATTTCTTGAGCGTGTCTAAGGTTATCTGATATCCAGGAAAATCTAATTTCTTGGCGTTTTCGAGATGGGAAACATCCAAGCAGACACCGGCGAAGCCATCAATATCAGAATCTTTGAGACCATCCTGGATGGAGGGCCCTGCATTTTCGATATAGATCATATCCAAATACTTGGAGTAGTCATGCATGAGAGGAAATTCTCGAGTTGGGTGAATATTGAAGGCTCGACTTCCAAAATTATCGATCATAAAGTCTAGCTCATCGGGTGTCATTTTCTGGTGGATGTGGGCGAAGGGGATCTTTGCATCTGGGATTTGCTTTTTGATCTCCTCTAGCATAATTCTGCATGTATCTGGCTCGGGAACCATGGTCGTGAAAATAGCAAAACGCTTGATGCCGTACTCTTTGAGGTCGGCTAGGCTTTTGCGCCAGTCAGGGTTGCCGGCTGTTGTGATAGATACCAAAACTTCTTTTTTCATGAGTCTAATTTAACCAAATATTTGTAGAGCTGACAAGCTTCCAAAATCGTTTTTTAGCTGTTAGAATTCCTAAGATGACTAACTTATTGGAAAACTTAAACAAACCGCAGCAAGAGGCTGTTTTGGCGACGGAGGGGCCTGTCTTGGTCTTGGCCGGGGCGGGGTCTGGCAAGACGAAAGCATTGACTCATCGGATAGCATATCTCATTCGCGAGAAACACATTTCTCCGTATTCGGTACTGGCTGTCACTTTTACCAACAAAGCCGCCAAGGAGATGTCTGACAGAGTCGGGCATTTGCTGGGAGCGGGGAGTCAGGAGTCAGGAGAGAACTCCAAACCGGAGACGTTTCGTCTCCCTTGGATGGGGACATTTCATTCAATCTGCGTACGAATATTGCGACGTGAAGCTGACTTCGTCGGGTATTCTCGAAGTTTCACGATTTATGACTCCCAGGATTCGCTCTCGGTGGTCAAGAAGATTATGAAGGAGCAAAATGTCGATCCGAAACATTTCAATCCTAATTCTGTTCAATATTTTATTTCCGGCGCCAAAAACGAGCTAATCGACTCGGCCGGTTACAAAAAGTATATCAATTCTCCGTTCGAAGCAGTCACAAGCAAAGTTTACGAACGCTATGAAAAGTATTTGCGCGAAGCAAATGCGATGGATTTTGACGATTTGATTATGCAATGCGTCTTCTTGTTCCAAAACAATCCTGCGATCCTGGAAAAATATCAAAATCTATTTCGTTATATCCTTGTTGACGAGTACCAGGATACCAATCAAGCTCAATATTTGTGGACCAAATTGCTGGCCCAGAAGCACAAAAATATTATGGTGGTTGGGGACGATTATCAATCGATTTATAGTTGGCGCGGCGCAAATTTCAAAAATATTTTGAACTTCGAGCGAGATTACAAAGATGCGGTTGTTATAAAGCTTGAGCAGAACTATCGGTCCACCAAGACGATACTTGACGCAGCCAATGAGGTGATCAAATACAACGAGAACAAGACTGACAAGAAGCTTTGGACCGAGAAGGAGGAGGGTGCGGCGATCACTGTATATGAGGCGTTGAATGAAAAAGACGAGGCGGAATTTCTGGCCATGGAGATTCGGTCTTTGCGAAATCGTGGCATGGGTTACAACGATTTCGCCGTTCTTTACCGTACAAATGCTCAATCTCGAGCGGTTGAGGAAGCCTTTTTGCGATTTAAGATGCCATATAGGGTTGTCGGTGGACTTCGCTTCTATGAGCGCAAAGAGATCAAGGACATGATTTCATATCTGAGACTGATGTCCAATCCAGCCGACCATGAGGCGCTGAGCAGAATTGTCTCGGCCCCGCCAAGAGGGGTTGGAGATAAGACTCTCGATCAGATTCGGGGATTTCGTTATGACGATCCAGATGAGAAGCTCTTGAGCTTACCGAAAAAAGTCCAAGATTTCTACAAGATATTAAAAGATCTGTCTTTGGCGTCGTATACTGCTCCTCTTGACCAATTAATTCTCAAAATTGCCGAACGTACTGGTTTCAAGGAGTATTTGCTTGATGGCACTCCTGAAGGTGAGGCAAGGTGGGAAAATGTCGAGGAACTTTCGGGGGTTGCCGAACAAGTTCAGGCGAATTATGAATTAAGAATAAAGAATAACGGGGTTGAAAACCCTGATTCTGAATCCGAGAATCAAGATTCCGGAAGTCCTCTCGAGGACTTTCTTCAGCAGGTCGTCCTGGTCCAGGACACTGATCAAATAAATGATGGCGATGGTGTTGTCACTTTGATGACTCTGCACGCGGCCAAAGGTCTAGAATTCAGTGTTGTATTTATCGTTGGAGCGGAAGAGGGAATATTCCCTCATTCTCGTTCTCTTATGGACGCTTCGGAGATGGAAGAGGAGCGTCGTCTAGCTTATGTCGGCATTACTCGCGCCAAGGAGCGGCTCTATATGATTCATGCAGGTGAGCGCAATATCTACGGCCGTTTCCAAGCCAATCCACGATCTCGCTTTATCGATAATATCCCAGAGCATTTACTCGATCAAATATAGTTATTTATTTACATGCGGATAACATAGTTCTATAATTATACCAATAGCATCTGGGGAGGGGTTGCCTTTCCTTACGATGGCGTACTTAAAGTAATCAGAGCCGGTTGAAATGGCAGAAACGATCTCCAATCTTCACTCACATCCATTAATGGAGGGGAGAGACTGATCAGATTGATATACTCACCGCTTTAGCGAAACGAAGCAGTTTCGAACCATTTGGTTCTGCCCATGCTTTCGTATTATTTTAATGAACTGTCAGAAGGTAAGCTTCTTGTTTTAAAGAAGTTTGTAAAAGGAAGGTTTCCTATTTTGTGTTTTCTAATTTTTTTCTAAATATTTCTTCGCACTAAGTTTTGTACTAAACAATGTGTTTCGATATTTGCCAGAATAATATGTTATTGGTAGAATGTTGTCATAGATTTCGGGGAGGGTTGTCGAACGTTTTCGGCTGTATATAGCTAGGAACGATTCACATTCCTATTTTGAATTTGGACAATTAGATATATAACGATCAATTTCGGGATGCCATGTTTGACTAGTTTTGGCATTGTAGTAAAATGGTAAGCAATATATGAAAACCATTAAGCTCTTGCTAGCAGGGTTGGTATTGCCGGCAGGTTTTGTTTCGGCTCTCACATTTGGTTCGCTCGGTCAGACTCATGCTACACCCTCTAAGGTGGAGAGGCCTTATGTTATCGAGATTTACTCGGCCGAAGGCAATATTGAGAAAACCTTAAGTGGCGTCAGTAGCGAAGGTGATCCCTACTTGATCGCTGAAAAACTTGGAGCCTTACCTGTGAGGGCAGACAAATTTATCGCATTTCCTGAAATCAGGATGAACATAGGAAGTAAAATTACGCTTTTTAGATCTCCGAGTTTCACTTTGTTTGACGGTAAAAATAAAACAGAAATAAGGAGCTGGTCGAAAACGGTTGCACAGTTACTTCTAGAGCAAAATATCGATTTGGCGAGTGAAGATAAAATCACACCTTCTCTTGATTCAGAGATTATTAATGGCGGACAGATCAGGATAACCAGAGTGGCCATCGCTCACGCTGACAAATTGGCGGATATCGATTTCAAATTGATAAACAAAAATGACAATACATTGGACAAGGGTAAGACAAAGATTGAGCAGAAAGGCGTGAAAGGCCAGAAGAAATTGACTTATGAGATTCGTCGCGAGAACGGAGTCGAGATCTCTAGAAAACTAATAAATACAGAAATCGTTCTCAAAGCTATTGATCAGATCACTATTGTTGGTACAAAGCCAGTCATAACAGGTTGGTGTAAGTACAACGATATGGTGCTAGATGCTTCGATCAAGAATGGGATTGACCCAGATCGAGTTTGCGCTCTGATGCGCAAGGAAAGCAACGGAAACGTAGATTCAATATCTGGCGGTGGTCATCTTGGCCTATTCCAATATACAGAAGGATTTTGGGCTGATGCCTCTGCTAAGGCCGGGTACGCAGGCGCTTCTTGGGATAATGCGAAAGCTCAGATTTATACGACCGCATGGGCATTGACTCATGGGTATTCAGGTAGGTGGCCAGGGACATTCAAATAGCGGGAGCGGTAATGCTGATAGACTTAACTGATAAAGATCAACTCAACTCATATCTGAAATCGAAGGGACTATGGGCCAAGCAAAGTTTGGGCCAGAATTTTTTGGTTGATCGGGAAGCGCTGGAAAATATTGTCGACGCGGCTGAATTGAAAAAAGAAGATACCGTGATTGAGGTCGGACCAGGGCTCGGTACTTTGACTGAGGAGCTAATGCTTCGAGTCGGCAAAGTCATAGCGATTGAGAAAGACGACAAGTTGTCCAAAATATTAGCGGATAAAATATCCGATTCAAATTTTCAGATACAAAATTCAGACATTTTGGCAGTCAACGTTCCAGAACTGACAGGCGGCAAGCCATACAAAGTGGTCGCGAATATTCCTTACTACATTACGGCCAAGATTATCAAACTGTTCCTTACTTCAGAGAACAAGCCGGAAATGATCGTTCTCTTAGTACAAAAAGAAGTGGCTGAGAGGATATGCGCCAAGCCAGGACAGTTATCAATCCTAGCCTTATCTGTCCAAGCCTTCGGCCAGCCGGAAATTGTCAGCATTGTTAGAAAAGATTCATTTTTTCCTTCTCCAGCAGTTGACTCGGCGATACTTCGTATCAGAATTCAGAATTCAGAATTCAGAATTCAGCCGGAAGATGAGAAAGAGCTATTTCGCCTGATCCACATTGGCTTTGCCAGTAAGAGGAAGACTCTAGTAAATAATCTTTCCGCAGGACTTCGAATTGATAAAAATGTGGCATGCGATATAATAAAGTCAGTCGGACTTAGCGAAAACGCCAGAGCGCAGGAGCTGTCTTTGGCAGACTGGATAAATTTGTCTAGCAAATTGGGAATCAGGAATTAGGAATTAGGGTGTCTTTCCCCTTATTCATTATTCATTATTCTTAATTCTAATCCGTGAGGGAATATGACGGAAGAAAAATTTGTTGCAGAAGCAGCAAGGCAGTCGGATGGTCACAAGCATTTTACGATCTCGGAATTCCGGCATGAGTTAGGCATTCCCCTCATGCTGGCTCGAAAACTTATAATTTGGGGTATCGTCGAAGTCGAGAGAACGGCTGACGGTACATTTCGAATTACTGAGGCCGAGCTTGAGGAAGCCAGAGAAATCTTGAAGCATCCCCTTACTAAGGCGAAGCTTTTCTTTCGTGCTTTGGGGCCAGGTATCATCACCGGTGCTGCAGATGATGACCCATCAGGCATAGGCACTTATTCTTCCGTCGGCGCGCAATACGGTTTTGGTTTGATATGGCTAGCGCCGTGGCTTTTGCCACTTATGACAGCAGTCCAGGAAGCCTGCGCTCGTATCGGTATCGTCACCAACAAAGGCTTGGCCGGAGTTCTGATGAAGCATTATCGCAAATGGTTCGTTGCAATTATTATCTTGCTTCTGATCATTGCTAATGTTGCTAATATCGGAGCAGATATATCCGCCATGTCGGCTACTGTCAACATGCTTCTCCCAGTAAACTATTATGTAGTGGCGGTAGCCCTGACCGTGTTGATCATATTGATAGAGATACTGATCCCATATCGGACTTACTCCAAAATTTTGAAATGGCTGACTTTGTCTCTTTTTGCTTATCTAGTCACGGGCTTCATTATCCATCCTGATTGGCTTATGATTTTCAAGGAGGCACTGACTCCAAATGTTGTTTTTGACAAGGCCTATATTTTCGCCATCGTTGCAGTTTTTGGCACTACAATCAGCCCCTACCTCTTCTTCTGGCAAACCTCCGAGGAAGTGGAGGAGAAAAAGGTTGAGAGACGCGAAGGGACATTACAGAAACTGACCGGCCGGATTGCCCACATGAGAACGGATGTGAGAACGGGAATGGTTTTTGCTAATTTGACATTTTTCTTCATTGTTCTGACGACGGCTAAGGTGCTCAACGCAAACGGAATTTTCAGTATTGACTCACCCCAACAGGCAGCAGAAGCGCTTCGACCTTTTGCTGGGGATCAGGCGTTTCTTCTTTTCGCTCTCGGGATTCTGGGAACTGGCCTTCTAGCGATACCAGTGTTAGCGGGATCAGGTGCCTATGCCCTAGCAGAGCTTATGAATTGGCGTGAGGGCCTAGAGGAGAAGTTTTCGAGGGCCAAGGCTTTTTATCTAGTCATTGCTTTTTCGGTTGTCGTTGGTTTGCTCTTAAACTTCATTGGTATTAATCCGATGAAAGCGCTCTATTACTCTGCTTATCTGAACGGTATTATTTCGATCCCACTTCTTTTTGTGATCATGATTGTGGGGAATGACAAAAAAATTATGGGCCGCGAAACTCACCCGGCTTGGGTCAAGATATTTGGTTGGGCTGCCTTCGCCTTTGCATCTGTCGGGCTGATCTTGACAATTATATTGAGTCTAGTCAAATAAAATCCCCGCTGTTTATATAGGCAGCGGGGCGATTGCGTAGTCTTTGCGAAAGACATAACCACTTATGTGGAGGTGAAAACTATCTCCATTTTTGGTCAGAATAAGAACTCTGCCGACTCGTATATCGTTCACTGTGGTGAGGCGATACTCTGACAGCTCCGGGGGCAGATTTTCGACCTCGAACGTTTGTGTAGCTGGGTCGAAGAAGGATGGTACCATGATAGGGCCAGGGGCGAGCTTGGGGCTTACACAGATCATGTAAACTTCTGGTTTGGTATCTTCTTCCATTGTTCAACCTCCTCGCTGGAATTGGATAGAGTATAGCAGAAGCCCCGCCAATATGGTATAGTGAAGCGTGAAATTATTGAGGATAGCAATGGAAAATAAGGAAAAAGGGATATTATACATCTTGGCAACACCAATCGGGAATCTTTCCGATATGACTCTGCGTGGGATTGAGACGTTGAAGAGAGTTGATTTAATCGCTTGTGAGGACACTAGGAACACTGGAGTCTTGCTCAAGCACTTTGAAATCAAGAAGCAGATGATCTCCTATTTTCAACACTCCAAGTTGTCTAAGGTTGAATTTATTATCAACGAATTACTAGCAAACAAGAATATAGCGCTAGTGACTGATGCTCGAACTCCCGGTATCAGCGATCCAGGTCAATAACTGATTAAAAAAAAAAAAAAA
>CAZGJE010000020.1:0-587 GCA_964526355.1 uncultured Candidatus Saccharibacteria bacterium | reverse complement strand
AGTATAAGAAAAGCAGATCAATCCGTGAAAATTATTCCAATTCCAGGCGCCAGTGCTCTGACTGCGTCAGCCTCCGTCTCTGGGATGATTGAGAAGGAATTTTATTTCGCGGGGTTCTTGCCGAAGAAGAAGGGGAGACAGACCAAGTTTAAATCATTCTCGAGTCTGGATTGTCCTATCATAATCTACGAAAATGCTCTCAGACTTGAACGTACCTTGAAGGATATTCAAACATATTTGGGTGAGGAAACTGAGGTTTTTATTGCTCGGGAAATTACCAAAATGTTCGAGGAGTACTGGGGCGACAACGTCTCATCCTTGCTTGAAAACCTCAAGGCTCACACTCTCAAAGGTGAAATCGTATTAATCGTGAAGAAGTAAGTTGTCTCTGCCCGAATTTGGTCTAGCCTAGATATTGGCCATTGAGAGAAGTGGTCACTTTTGTTATCATCAAACTATGAACAAATATTATATTACGACTCCGATCTATTACATCAACGATGTCCCGCATATCGGCCACGCTTATACTACGATTGCAGCCGACGTGCTGGCTCGCTATCATCGCGCCAAGGGGGAAGAGGTATTTT
>CAZGJE010000019.1:8598-10777 GCA_964526355.1 uncultured Candidatus Saccharibacteria bacterium | reverse complement strand
CTCTACCTCCTCGAGGTTTTGTACTTTTAGTACAAGAGCACTTGGATTGGCTGCCGCTCCAGGAGCGATTTTAATTCGTGACAGCTCATTTGTCCAAACGACTGTCAAACTGTCCTCTGGGTCTGGCATGCATAGGCCGCCAGCAATTTCTACTAGTCGTGCCCCAAACGAATGGGGATAAGCGCATTGAACCACCAAGGGCTTGATGTGATCCATCTTCCTCTTGCCTCCCTTTTTAGGCATTTTAACGATAGTACCACTTTGGCCAAGACAAGAAAAGCGTCTAAACCGACGGTTATCCGCAACCATTTCTAAGCGAAAGGCTGTGCGGTATACTTGTCATATGACATACAAGACACACTTATCGAGCGGCATGCTTTTCTCCAGCGTTGTTTTCCTTTTGATCTACGACTTATCGCTATCGCCGGCCTTAGCCGCTACTCTTATCTTGGCAACCTGGCTCGGGTCTTCTGCGCCCGATCTTGATACGCCTACCGGAGGTTTGTGGCAGAAGGTGCCAGCTGGTTCACTTCTTGGCAAACTCGTCCACCCGGTGTTTATCGGCGGCCATCGTCACTTGTCACACTCCCTAGTCGGCATGGGAATTTTTAGCTGGCTTTTCTGGCTGTTATTGAAGATCATCTTTCATGACTCATCATTCATTATTCAAGATTCATCTGTTTTGTTGGCCTTCGTTGTCGGCTACGCTGCACATCTTTTTGCTGATTTATTCACCGAAGCCGGCGTGCCTCTGCTTTTCCCAATCGGGTATCACTTCGGGATTCCGCCTGATCCCTTCGGAAAAATCAGGATCAAGACAGGGAAATGGTTTGAGAATATGATTGTCTATCCAGCTGTTAATTTTGCACTTTTGTTCGTTATTTTGAGCTATTTTAAGTTGATTTAACTAGCCAAAGATGATCATGCCACTGGATTTTTTTTGACAAATCTGCTATAGTTGTCTTGAAGTTTAAAGGTCGAAAGCTTCAATTAAAAAAACATAATTGGGTTAGATTTATATTAGGGTGCATTTGTTAGCTCATACGCGGATCAAGGGTTCCTTGGCTACTAATTAAATCTAAAGTTCAAATGGATATTACAGAAGACAAAAGGGATTTCGTCCCTAATGAACCAAGCCAAAAACTTTTCATCGGCGGATTAGCTTGGGCCGCGACTGATGAGGATCTTAAAGCAGCTTTTGCCCCTTTCGGCGAAGTTGTTGCAGCCTCAGTTGTTCGCTACCCAGACACCGGCAGATCTAAAGGGTTCGGGTTCGTAGAGTATGGCACAGTCGAAGAGGCTGTAGCCGCTCAAAAAGAGATGGATGGTAAGGAAATCATGGGTCGCTCAGTCAAAGTTGACTTTGCCAAACCTAAGACAGAGAGACCAGACAGAGACAGAGTCTAATCTCTTCTCACTCAATAAAAACGCTTCGATGTTTCGAGGCGTTTTTATGTTGACTGGCAAAGTTGTTGTTGCTAGAGTAACACTATGATTATAAATAAGAAATTGAAAACTTGGTCTAGCTACGCCAAATACTCCTTTCGAGGGCTTGCTTAGATTTCTACAATAATTTAAGCATGCCTTTCATCTGCCATTCGGCAGATTTTTTGTAATTATGAAAGGAATTCCATGTTTAAATTAAAAAAGTTTGATTTGCTTGTCTCGCTCTATATATTTTGCGTTGTCGCTTCAGAATTAATGGGTGGCAAGACGTTCTATCTTTTTAGCATTGGTTCATATCATCTGAACGCTAGCGTCGCAATTTTGCTCTTGCCTCTGGTTTACACAATCAACGATGTTGTCGTGGAAGTTTACGGCAAAGAGAGAGCCCGGAGTCTTGTCCGATCTAGTATTTTTGTCATTTTTCTTCTGATCCTCTTCACGCTAGCGGCGACAGCTTTGCCAGCGTCAACTCGCTTCTTGCCGAACGAAGCGGCTTACGACACCATCTTCAAAATTTCTATTCGTTTTTCTATAGCTAGCCTCACGGCCTTTATCCTTGCGGAATTTACTGACGTCTATATTTTTAGCAAATTGCGCCAGAGGCTTGGTCGGAAAGTACTGTGGCTCAGGACAAATCTCTCCAATATATTGTCTCAATTTATTGACACTTCTGTTTTCATGATTCTAGCCTTTTACGCTCTCGACAAGCCGCTAGGAGTTAATATGGCTTTTA
>CAZGJE010000019.1:0-8588 GCA_964526355.1 uncultured Candidatus Saccharibacteria bacterium | reverse complement strand
CCTTATCCTGCCATATTGGTTGCTCAAGTGCTCGATGTCTCTCTTCGAAACGCCTTTTGCGTATCTTGGCGTTGCTTGGTTGAGACGGAAGGATGGGGAAAATGAAAATTAAACCGATCAAAACGAGCGTCGTCAGACCTGGCGATAAACTTTGCGAAATTTTAGATCAATTCATTCCAAATATTCCCGAAGGCTCCGTCTTGGCCATCACATCCAAGATTATCTCGATCTGCGAAGGATCAGTTGTCCCCCGACAACATAGCGAGAAAGATTTCTTGATCGCTGAAGAAGCGGACTGGTATTTGCCAACAAAAAACGAAGGATATGGCACAATTTTGACGATCAAAAACAATATCTTAATTCCCAACGCCGGGATAGACGAGTCGAACGGTGGAGGGAATTATATTTTGTGGCCGGTCAATCCGCAGCAAAGTGCCAATCAGATTCGCAAATATCTTGCCGAAAGGTTCAAACTCAACAAGGTTGGAGTCATCATCACGGACAGCAAGACTACGCCGTTGCGATGGGGGACGACTGGTATTGCACTGGCATATTCTGGCTTCCAGCCTCTTCGCGATTATATTGGTCAAAATGATCTAGATGGCAGGAAAATGATCGCGACCAAAGCGAATATAGCCGACGGATTGGCTGCTGCTGCAGTCCTTGTAATGGGAGAGGGCCGAGAACAAACGCCGATGGCAACCATCGAGAATCTCAAATTCGTCAAATTTACTTCAATCGAACCGAGCCGGAAGAAGCTCAAAAATCTCAATATTAAAATGGAAGACGATCTCTATGGGGAACTTTTGAGTTCTGTTATCTGGCAGAAAGGCAGACACAGGTAACGATCTTATCCCCAGAAATAGGGGTTGTCCACACTCATATAATACCCAGATGGGGTATACTGTGGATAGGCAGGGGTATAGCGGTGGACAAGTTCACTTATCCACATTTAATCATTACTTAGAGGATATTTATGAAACATCAAGGCTTATTCAACAGGTTACGGCGCATCGAGGGCCAGATCCGTGGCATAGAGGAAATGGCCGCCAATGACAAACCTGAGCAGGAAATCATGATTCAGTTAGAAGCAGCCAAATCAGCGCTTGCTTCGGCAACGGTAAATTTGATTGAGGATATTATTGGGGCAGAGGGCGAGAGTGTTACGATCCCGGCTGATCAAGCCAGAGCCATTCTCAAAATAGTCAAAAAAAGTTAATCTTAAACTATGATAATTTTGAAAAATGGAAGTTTAACATTAGAAATAAATCCGCTTGGCGGAGGGATCGCCAAATTTTATTGTGATGAAGGCGGCAAGACCACCAATTTTATTTACGGATATAATTCCGAGAGAGACAAAGTTGGTTCGATGGGGGACGTTCTCTTCCCGTTTCCTGGCAGAGTCAAAAACTGCCAATATTCATTCGGGGGCAGAAATTACACATTATCTGGGTTGCGAATCAAAGACGGCCACGCCAACCATGGATTTGCGAAGCAGGCAGTATGGCAAGTGGCGGAGGGGCAGAGAGACGGTGAGGCAAAGCTTCAATTTGAGATGAGGGCGGAGGATTACAGGGACAAAGGCTTTCCATTTTCGCTGCGATTAAATTTAATCTACACTTTGAATCCAGATGGTTTTGTCTGTAGGGCGGAAGTATCAAATTTTGGCGCAACAGATGCGCCCTTTGGGCTTGGTTTCCATCCATATTTCAGAGTCGGAGAAATCGACAAATCAAGATTAAAATTATCAGCTCAAAAAATGGTCGAATTCAATTCTGGGTTAGAGCCGACCGGAAAATTATTGTCGACCGATTCGGCACCCTTCGACTCATCAGGAGACAAGAAGCTCGGAAAAGCTGTCGTAGATAATTGCTTCACGGAGTTGCATTTTGACAATTCCAGAGCTGAAGCCAAACTGATGCTTGATGACCGAAAAATTACGATATGGCAAGATGATAGTTTCCGGTATCTCCAAATCTTTTCATCTGATACTTTGGCCGATCCGCACATCAGAAAGGCGATTGCGATTGAGCCACAAACATGTACCGGTTTCGCCCTCAACCATCCAGCGATGGGTCTAATTACCTTAACGCCAGGTCAGCATTGGCGGGGCTCGTGGGGAGTAGACATCTAGGGTTTGCCGAGACGGTCTAGTCTGATATAATCGTCCTAGAATAATTATTATTTTGGAAGGACAAAATGGCAGACGAGAAAAAGGTAACGGTAAGCGATGCGTGTATTAGCTGCGGTAGTTGTTTGACGGTCAATGATGAGGAAAAGGGTTTAGAGCTGTTTAGCCTTGAGTCTGGCACCTCTGAATTCGTTTATAAAGGCGAAATTACCGAAGAAATCGAGGAATTAGTAGAGAAGGCTGTTGGTGAGTGCCCAGTCAACGCCATCGAAATCAACGAATAGACATCTGTTCTAAATATTTAAAAAAGAGCCCCGGATAGGGGTTCTTTTTTAAATCAATAACTTTATAACTCCTAACTTCCGGCCTCTGACTCCAAACTTCTTATCTGTGGATATATACCGCTGTACCGATCTCTGTCCAATTGTAGACCTGTTCGGCTTCGCCGATACCCAGGCGGACGCAACCATGAGAGACAGGTATGCCAAGATGGTCCTGGCCTTCTTTATAACCATTTGGCCACTCTGGTAATTCGTGTAGTCCGTAAACTCCGTCTTTGAACTCTTGCCAGAAAGGCATCCAAAGTCCATATGTATTCGACCAACGCTTTGGGTCTTTGCCGCCGATATGGAATGTCCCTTCTGGGGTAGGCATAGAAGCTTTACCGGAGGAAATAGTATGACAGGCAACGACTGTATTGGTCTCGACCTGACATAATTTTTGAGTTGTCAGGTTGACGTCGACATACTTGCCTTCAAATTTTCCTGGGACGACTCCATCTGCTGGATATATCTTGGTTTCAGCCGGGTCTTGAGTGGTTACCGCCATGGCAACGGTGACCTTATTGTTTGAAATTTGATTAATCAAATCAGTCACTGCTTGATCTTTATTGAGAACCACTCCCGTTTTCCCTTCTCTAATGACACTTCCAGACACGGCGTCGACTTGTTTGTCGACTTTTTTGACCTCAAAGTTTGAAGCGATATTGATAAGGTAGGCTTTTACATTACTATTATTGAAGCGAACCTTATATACTCCTTCTTCGGAATAGAATTCCAACCAATGGCCGATCTGAGTTTTCGTAGGAGAATACGTCAGGTCGTTGTAAGCAAAAGTGATGGATTTGGCCAAATAAGAGTCGGCGCTGGCCTTGGCAGCAGAATAATCGAGGGTTGATATCGTAGGATTAGCCGATATCGTTTCCAGCGATATATCATGAGCTTGAGCGAGTGCACTTGTCACTATTGTTTCTTTCAAGCTGTCTGCCTTAACGCGTTGGCCGGTCGCGCTCTCGACCAACTTAGTTTCCCCGTTTTCAATTTTGATGGAGGCGTCAACTGGATCGGAGTTCAGCTGGTTGATACTAATCTCAACGAATTTTTGATATTTAGCGTCATCTACATATGGGACTCCAGATATCTTGAATGGCGAATATACAACCTTGACAGAGCGAAACAAGTTACGGACGAAATTTCCTTCTCTTCCAACCTGATAGCCTTGTCTGGCAATCTCAACGAAATCGAGACTTAGACCAGTATCAAGATACGTCGCTTTGACTTCTTTACTGTTTGCGATAAATTTTATTTCCTGATTCGCGATCTTGCTGAAATTGCTCTTCAGAATTACTTCTGCCTGCTTCCTGGTCTTGCCAGACAGATCTATTTCCCCGAAAAAAACATTTGGATAAATACGCTCTGCGTATGCCCTTTGATAAAAGAACAACGACACACTTGCGGCCGATAAAATACCGAGAACAATTAGCGCTAAAATTAGCAGTTTTTTTCTAGAGTGCATTGGTTGATAGTTATTACTTATAATAAAGTAATTATACTGATCTTTCTCCAATCTAGCAATATATATTGAAGCTCATTGTAATATCATCATAATTTTGTTAAATTAAGGTAAGTTTCAGGGGCTTGTAGCTCAGCGGTTAGAGCAGCCGGCTCATAACCGGTTGGTCGCAGGTTCGAACCCTGCCAGGCCCACCAAAAGGATGTCACGACATGTGGCATTTTTTTATTATCAATATTTTAAAACAATTATTTGATCAAAATACTTGACAAATAGTGTTATAGTATGATATACTCATATAATTTCAAAAATGAGTATGAAAAAATCACACCAAAAACTAAAGCAGATTATCCCGATGATCGTATTAACCGTTGTAGCTATTCCTCAGTTTGTGTTTGCCTCTGACATTTCTCCGCAGAATATTTTTTTGTTGGTCAATAAAGAACGTACCGAAAAAGGCCTTATCCCATTGAGGGAGAATATAAATCTAACTAACGCCGCGACAGCAAAGTCTACCGACATGATCAACCGCAATTATTTTGATCATTACGCTTTTGACCTCACCCCCTGGGATTTTATTTTGTCCTATGATTACGACTATCTTACGGCGGGAGAAAATCTTGCAATGGATTTTGAGACTTCAGAGGGAGTCGTAAGCGCGTGGATGAAATCTCCATCGCATAGAGCCAATATCCTAAATCCTGATTTCCAGGACCTAGGCGTAGGAGTGGTGAAGGGTGCATATACTACAGAAGAAGGAACTTATGAGACGAAGATGGTAACCCAAATGTTTGGACGCCACAAATCTGTAATAATACAGGTATTTGATAATATTGTCTCCGCATTTCAAAATTTATTTTAACTACATTAGAAACAGCCGCCTGCAAGGCGGTTTTTTCTTTTATTGTGGATAAGTATGATTTTTTAAGTCTAGAAGGCGAAATAATATCGCGATTGACTCTCGATGCACTTGCTATATACTTATTATCACGTTAGGGAAATTGGCAGATTTATGGCGAAAAGTATGATAAAGTATGACGCTATGGGTCAAACAGGCCGTATTTCTCAATCGTTTTGGGTCTAAGCAATAGTTTGGACTGTCTAAAAGTTGGGTGCTTCATTCTTGCCAGAGGGGTGCAGGGAATTTTTCAGTAATCGAACTCTTTCTTTCTGCTCTTTTGGAGGGAAGCAATTTGCTCATGTTTTAATTATTTTTTGAGGAGTGGACATTATGAAATCATTTTTTAAACGTTCTTTGGTCTACCTGATAGGGGCAGTCTTAGTCGTCCCTTCCTGGCTAGTACTAGATTTTCTAACAATACAAAAGGCTGAGGCTTTCGAAGTTTCTGATTCGATCGCGAACCATCTGGTGATATCAGAGGTGAAAACCACTAGCGGGACTGGCCGTACTACCGATGAGTTCGTTGAAATTTACAATCCAACCAACGCCAGCATTGCTATGGTTGACTGGCGGCTGTCTAAACGGACTGCTTCCGGTGCTGAGACAAACCTCGTGACTGATCTCAACGGTCTTGTGCCAGCCATGGGCCATTATCTGATTGCGCACAATGACTACACTGGTGCTGTTTTGCCAGATCAGAGATATACAACTTCCAATAGTATCGCTAGTGACAACGTTGTAATTCTATATTCAGATGCTGGTGACACAATAGTAGACAAAGTCGGTTTTGGATTGGCAACTAATTTTGAGGGAGCGGCCACAGTAAACCCAGGATCAAACCAGTCAATTGAGCGAAAGTCAGGCGCGACTCAGGATGCAACACAGGGCAATGGCAGAGATACTGGTGATAATTCTGCTGATTTTTTCCTTCAGAGTGTGACTAACCCAGAAAGCTCCATTTCTATTGTGAAAAACACCAATACTGGTGTGGCATATTCTATAATTCAGTCAGCTGCTGATTCCGCCACAACTGGTAATACTTTTTCGGTCATCCCTGGTAGCTACAATGAAGTACTGACACTCGATAAGGCTTTGACAGTAAAGAGCATCGGTGCTGGGGCTGTGTCGGTGAACTCAATTAATTTGAATTCAACTGGCGTATTATCTCAAGTCTTGACTTCGAGTATGGTCAATATCGGTTCGCCAGCCAAGGTCAGCGAAGGTGTAGCATTAGCCAAAACAGATGGTGAGATCAATCTGTTGAGCGCAAGTTATGCGACTGAGAATCTAACAATATCGAAATCAGTTGTTTTTTCTGCAACAAATCCAATCGTGCTTAGTAATTTGACATTAGACAAGGATATTCAATCAAAGAATGTCTCCTGGGCTAGTGTTACAGTAAACTCCTCAGCTGACCCAAACTCAGCGTTTGCACTTTTGTCCGCGACCGGTTCGATGAAGTTTGGCACTGGTGATTTTAGCGCTAAGAATCTTATGATTATCGGATTCCCTGAGACAATCTCTCTGGATGGCAATTATCATACAGTCCACCAAATTGTGTTGGGCCAAAAACTTACCATTAGTAAATTGAGTGCTGATCTGATTGGTGTCACGCCGCAGGGAAGCATTCAAACCGCTATAGATACCATCTCGAATGAGGGAACCATTACGGTTGGCGAAGGTGACTACAACGAGTGCCTCGTCTCGAGCGTAGACAAGGCCTACATAATTACAGGCGAGCAGGGCAAAATGCCAGTGTTGAATGTGGACGGTTCGACAAACCCAATTTTCTGGATCAAAGATGGCACCATTCTTATCAATAATTTGAAGATGATCGACGATTTTGCCCCTACTATTCTTATTGACGGTGGTGCCAACCATTCGGTCAAGAATAGTGTCATTCTGGGTGACTCAAGAGCGATTCATAATGTTTCTTCTGAAGCAGTCGATGCTGTGGCAAACTATTGGGGAGTCGGAGGCCCAGAAGTCTCTGGGGTTATCGTTGGGCCAGGCGTTGTGAAATATGCTCCATGGTACACGGACGAGGGTCTTACTACTTTGAAAATTTCTCCAACTGTTACTGCTACTGGCTCGGAGATAACAGTCGATGCGAAATTAACAACAGATATTGTTACTTCTACTGGGATCGAAGTATCGGTGGAAATCCCATCAGGTACCAAGATCAGCGGCCCAACAGATTGGGACGGCACGGTTTTGACTGGCAAAACTGCGGAGTCGAAAGGTGTAGCTATATCCACCCCAGGCAACATTCCAAGCAACCTCTCTGCTATCGAATTTGGAGCGGAGAGCAAGAGCCTGATTTTCTCAAATCCCGTGAAACTAACGATCAAGAATAGCAGCGATAAGCTTATCGGTTTTGTTGGCGCGAACGGCTTTGTGCCGATAACTATCGTTTGCGATAGTTCCAGCGCTCCAACAAATATTGTTGGAAATGGTGAATGCAAAATAGCATTTGGGACGGACTTGATCGTCTGGACAAAACATTTCACCAAATTCGTAACGTATTCAGAGACACTAGTCCAGACCCCAACATTTTCTGTGACGAGCATATTAAAATCGGATGGAAACTATTACATTCATGTCGAATGGAAGGGGACTGGAGCTGACCAATACCTGATCAAAATCAATAATCTTCTTCAGGAGATAGTGACGGGCAGGGCGGCCGATGCATCAACTACATATTCTCGTGACTATAGGGTCCTAGACAACCAGAAATACTCGGTATTGGTAATCGCGAAAACTGGTACGGTTGAATCTGTAGGCGGTGTCTCAAAAACGATACAAATACCAAAAATATCCGTTGCTGAAGTTATCCCAGCAGAGACAATTATTCCAAAGATTTCAGTCGCGCCTCAATCCGCCCAAGCAGCGACATCAGAGCCTAAGCCGGCCGTCAAAACTCCGAATGATGATAACGGAATTATCAAAGGAGATGAGACTAGCGACGAACCTGCCGACACAAACTGGACTCCATGGATTGTCTTATTCGCTCTGATTCTTTTGGCTGGTGCCGCAACCGGTGGCTACTTCTACTGGTTCTCGGGCAAGGAAGAAATGGAAAAGGAAGTAAAGGTTCAACCAAGAGAGAAGATCAAAAGTGCGGCCAAGCCTATGGCTGCCAAAGGAAAAAAGACGACCAACAAAAAGAAACGCTGGTAGTCTCGATAGACAGATGCGAAAAAATCCTCTGCTTTTTAAGCGGAGGATTTTTCGTTATAATAAAGTAATAATTGAATCAAATAGGGGAGCAAGGGTGTTGAAACGTCTTAAAAATTTTATTGAGCGGCTATTACCTATGTCGATGGGTAGTTTGATACTATTTGCCTTCATCATTTATTTGTTGTTTGTTGTGACCAAATCGATAACCTCGAATTATTATTCGAACAAGGATATCGAAATAGAAGAGCAGAAACTTTCGAATATGGAGGAAGAAATCAGCAGTTTGAAAAATCAGATAGCCTATTACCGCACTGCGACTTTTAAGGATCGGGAGGCTAGAGAAAAGCTTGGCTATAGGGCTGCGGGCGAAAATGTTCTAATCTTGCCAATAGACAAAAATGAAGAGAAGAGCGTTGATTCTGGTCTTGTTGACGTAATGGTCGAAAAACCAAACTATATTCTGTGGTGGGAATACTTCTTTGGCTAATTTAATCTGGCTTGACTTGAATAAAGATTGAAAACTTGGTATTGTTATTCTCGTTTGATGCGGGGTGGAGCAGCCTGGTAGCTCGCATGGCTCATAAC
>CAZGJE010000018.1:3357-11096 GCA_964526355.1 uncultured Candidatus Saccharibacteria bacterium | reverse complement strand
TGATCAAGCAAGAAATCGCCTTTGCTTTCGAAGAAGCGGTGGCTGAGGTCTTGGCGACAAAGACTGCTAGAGCAGTCAAGGCGTTTCAGCCCAAGGCTGTCATTTTCGCTGGGGGAGTCTCGGCAAACCAGTATTTGGCAAGCAGGATAAAGTCTGTGGTCTGTGGTCTGTGGCCAGTAGAACAATCCACAAACGACCAACCACAAACTCCAAACTTTCTTATTCCACCCCGTGACATGACTGGGGACAACGCGGCAATGATCGGTCTGGCGGCTTATTACCACATTAAGAATGGCAAAATTTTGAGCTGGGACAAGATCAGCGTCGATTCGAACTGGGAACTGGTCTAGTCAGAGACTGAACTTTTCTGATAAACTAGATGGGTATTTTCCGGCTAAAAACTACTGACTACTAACTAAAAACTATTATTATGATTACAAACATTATCGACGCCTTAGCCCAGACTGTTATTCATATTATTGATTTGATGGGTTATGCTGGAGTCTTTCTGCTTATGACGGTCGAATCCTGTGGTATCCCCATGCCCTCCGAAGTGATCATGCCATTCTCGGGATTCTTGGTCGCCGAGGGCAAATTGAACTTCTGGGCCATCACATTTCTGGGTGCTTTTGGAAATCTGGTCGGCTCCTGGCTTGCATACTGGATCGGCCATCGCGGGGGCAGGCCTTTGATCGAGAAATACGGCAAATATATTCTTATCTCCAAACACGATCTCAACCTGGCCGATAAGTGGTTCAAAAAATATGGCGATGCTGCCGTCTTCTTCGGGCGGCTCCTGCCTGTGATTCGTACTTATATTTCCTTTCCAGCCGGAATCTCAAAGATGAATTTCAAACGATTCTCCATATATACTTTTCTCGGCGCTTTACCTTGGACGGCACTTTTCGCCTGGCTTGGCGTGAAAATGGGCGCGAACTGGGAGGCGATTAGGACCAAATTACACAATTTCGATATGGCGATGGCCGTCATCGTGGTCGTCTTAATTGTTTTGTACATTTGGAGACATCTGAAACACAGAGACAAATAATATACTCAATAAAAAATCCCCCGAGATATCGAGGGATTTTTCTTATGTGCGCTAGATCGAAGTCGTTGGTGGAGTCGGTGGTGTAGGAGGGGTAGCTGGTGCAGCCGCTTGAGTTGGCGCTGGCATAGTTGATGGGAAGGAATTGGGAAATGGCGTCGAGGGAGTCTGGCTCGGAGCAGGAGTTTCCTCTGGTAGCGGCTCATCTAGCGGGGAAGTAGCTGCTTCGCTTGGTGCTGCCGTGGCGGCTGGTGCAGGTGGCGCAGTAGGCTCAATAGGGGAAGCTGCTAAAGTAGTGGCTGCTGGCGGGGTAGCAACGGGAGGTGTCGGAGTCGCAGATGAAGCCGGCGATGCGAAAATATCATCCTTCGAAGTCTCGAATAGATCATCGACTGGTTTTTCCTGACTTTGGGGTGTGTATGGATCTGTGGCAGCTGATACAGGCGTTGCTATTGGTGATACCGGCGAAGCAGCTTCTTCAATTTCCTCTGGCTTCTCCTCAATTGCTTCCTAGGTCTGAGCATCGATTTTAATATCGGCTGCGGCTGATGGTGTTGATGGCACTTCTTCCTTTTTCTCTTCGAAGGTTTCATCTGGTAATTTGCTGCCAGTTAGTTTCTCGAGATGATGGACGCCTACGATAATCGCTGATGGCTTGCCGTTTTTTGTCACCACATACATATCATCGCTTGCCTCAACCCCCTCGATGATCTGATTGAAAGAATCTCGTGCCTCAGTAATCGGAATAATTTTCTCAATGTCTACTTCCAACATAATACCTCCGGTTCATTTATTTGTTTCCCATATTTTATCATCTAAGGAGATGTTTTAACAAATATGGCATTTAGCAGTATAATAATTCTATAGAATAATATTACTTGGGGATGCGAAATGAACAAATTGAAAAATGGGGGCTTGATCCAATTTATCAAGTTCGGTGTTGTTGGCGTAGCCAACACTGGGGTCGACTGGGTGGTCTATTATATTCTTACCAGTTCATTTCTGGACGGGGAAAAGAGTGTAGCCAAGGCAATTTCATTTCTTGTTGCTGTCGCCAATTCATACATCTTCAACACAATTTGGACATTCAAGAAAGAGTATGAGCGTATCGCCAAGTCCGGCCAGGGCAACGCCAAGACCATGATTCTGGTCAAATTCTTTGTCGTTAGTCTAGTCGGTTGGGGCATCAATTGGCTAGTATTCAACACGGCTCTCAACTCATTTAACCCAACAATCGCCGGTAAGCATGATCTCATGCCACTGATCTTGGCCTCTGGCTCTGCTATTGTTTGGAATTTCTTCATCAACAAACTCTGGACCTACAAAAAATAGCCCTCTTGCCACGTTTGGTATAATTATTGAAGTTGACCAACATTTTTATTTTTGGCCTAATAGAAAGAAACAAAATGGGAAGTACATATTCAAGTATCAGACAGAGGCTAGAAACAATCGCTAAGATTTATCCTCTTTCTGACACAGAAATAGATTATTTGCTGACTCCAGCACAGGAGAAGATCGCGGAAATCAGTGTTGGTGGTGAGAAATATCAAGCTTATCGAGTGATAAACAATAGGGCTCTCGGTCCAGGCAAGGGGGGGATACGTTTCCACCCCGATGTGAATCTCGATGAGGTCAAGTCCCTCGCTTTTTGGATGTCCCTCAAGAATTCTCTGGCCGGACTGCCATACGGCGGAGCGAAGGGCGGAGTCGCTTTTGACCCCAAAAGTTGTGACTCCAAAACGATAGAGAAAATCAGCCGGGCCTACATCGACCACTTTTATAAATATCTTGGTGAAAATATCGACATCCCGGCGCCCGATGTGGCGACCAATCCCAAGGTTATGGCCATTATGCTCGACCAATTTGAGAAGAAGGTTGGCCATCATGAGCCCGGGATGATCACGGGCAAACCACTAGAATTGGGTGGCAGCAGCGTGCGCGGTGATGCTACGGCCAAAGGTGGCTACATCATCATCAATGAACTCTTGCACCACGTGAAGTTGCCCTCCAAGAAAATTTCGGTTGCTATCCAGGGTTTTGGCAACGCCGGTATGAATATCGCCAAGATGCTCCAACAAGATCAATTCAAGATTGTAGCCGTGAGCGACAGTCGAGGCGGTATTGTTGATATGAGCGGCTTAGATGTCAACAAAGTGATAGAGACCAAAAATTCTCGCCGCTCTGTTGTAGATTTTGAGGCCGATAAAATCTCAAACCAAGAGATCCTGGAGCTTGATGTCGATATATTGATCCTTGCCGCGCTGGAAAATCAGATCACCGAAGGAAATGCTTCCAAAATAAAGGCAAGAAATATAATCGAGCTAGCCAACGGGCCCGTTACTCCAGAGGCAGACAAAATACTTTTCGAAAAAGGTGTTTTGGTCGTTCCGGATATCCTGGCCAACTCTGGCGGTGTGATCGCTTCCTATTTCGAATGGTGCCAGAACAAAACTGGCAATATTCTAGAGGACGATTTTCTGGTCAAGAAACTTCATGAGCACATGGAAACTGCTTGGCACAAAGTCTTCGAACTCTCTCTAGAGGAACCACAAAAAGACCTCCGCACCGCGGCATATATCATCGCGCTAGATCGAATCATTCGGGCCGAAAGACTTAGGGGTAATTTGTAGATTTAAGATTTACCTTTTCTCTAGATATTCAGCCAACATCTCTTGCCAAGGACGGACCTTGAAGCCGAGTGCTGACTCAATTTTAGATTTGTCCATATATGAGTAAGCTGGTCTCGTTGCTTTTTGAGGATATTGCTCACTTGTGATCGGCTTGACCTCGATTTTGGTATTTGTTTGCTTGAAAATCTCAACTGCAAAGTCGTACCAAGAGGCGGCGCCAGTGCCAGAGAAAAGGTATACGCCATATGCGGGCTTGACCTCAATCAACTTCTCAATTGCCTCGACCAGGTCGCCAGTGTAAGTGGGGGAGCCAATTTGATCGCTCACGATGCTCAATTCATCACGGTCTTTTGACAGCTTCAGCATAGTCTCAACGAAGTTTGTACCAGGGTGTCCCTCTGGTAATTCTCCGAAGATCCAGGCCGAACGCACGATGTAATGTTTGTCGCAATATTTTTGAGTCGCTTCTTCGCCCTCAAGCTTAGTTCTTCCGTATACAGAAAGTGGACCGGTAGTGTCCTCCTCGGTGTAAGGCGCATCCTTCTTGCCGTCGAAGACATAATCAGTCGAGATGTAGATTACGGTTGAGCCGAATTCTCTGCCAGCTTTTGCAATGTTCTCGGATCCCAACGCATTTACCTTGCGGCAGATTTCTTCCATCTCCTCGGCCTTGTCGACCTGAGTGTAGGCGGCGGCGTGGAGTATAAAATCTGGTTTTTCGGTACCGATAACTTCAAAGACCTTGTCTTTGTCTGTGATATCCATCTCCGTAGAGTCGGTCAGGACCAATTCGTATTTATCGCCGAGTGAGTCAATAATCTTTTTACCGAGCTGGCCCTTGGCACCGGTGACTAATATTTTCATTATTCCTCAACCTTCGAATCATTTAATTGTGCCCGATTAGTGTCGAGGTATTCTTTGGAGATGATGCGTTCCCACCAAGTTTTGTTTTCCTTGTACCAGTCAATCGTTTTCTGGATGCCCTCGTCAAAAGTTACAGATGGTTCGTAGCCAAGCTCGGTCCGGATTTTGGTATCATCGATGGCGTATCTCATGTCATGACCCTTGCGATCCTCAACGTGGGTCTTGAGCGTTTCTGGTTTGCCAACAGTTCTTAATATCGTGTCAGCCACTTCTAGACCATTTTTCTCCGCATGGCCTCCGAGACAATAAGTCTCGCCGGCTTTGCCATTGTGAACAATCAGATCGATACCAGCGCAGTGGTCGGTCACATAGATGTAGTCGCGAACGGCCAAGCCTTTGCCATAGATCGGAAGCGCCTTGTCCTGTAGTGCGTTTGTGATGAAGAGAGGGATAACTTTCTCGGGAAATTGGTAGGGGCCATAATTGTTAGTGCAGTTGGAGATGGTCACATCAAGTCCATATGTATCGTGATAGGCACGGACCAGATGGTCGCTACCGGCCTTGGAGGCTGAGTAAGGGGAGTGAGGGCAATATGGAGTCGACTCGGAGAATCTCTCGTCTGGCTTGTCCAAATCGAGAGCGCCGAAGACCTCATCGGTCGATACGTGGTGGAACCTTTTAATATTTTTTTCTTTGGCGACGTCGAGCAGGACTTGGGTACCAACGACGTTTGTCTTGACAAAAATTGCCGGTCCAGTGATGGATCGATCAACATGGGATTCTGCAGCGAAATGCACGACTATGTCACAACCGTTCATCGCGTCGGAGACCGTTTCGCGATCGCAAATGTCACCATGGACGAAAGTGTAATTAGGATTATTCTCGACGCCGGCAAGAGTCTCTAGATTCCCCGCATAGGTCAGATTGTCCAAATTTACTATTTCGTAGTCAGGATATTTACTCGTCATGTAGAGAATAAAATTCGAACCAATAAACCCAGCTCCACCAGTTACTAAAATCTTCATACATTCTCCTTATATACAATATATTTCATCAATGCGGCGATGGCTTGGCCGTCAGAGATCTCATTATTTAATATTAATTCTTTAATTTCAGCCAGACTTTTTTTCGAAACCGTTATATCTTCGGTCGAATCGGGTCGACTCATCCCCTCGGTCAAATCTCGAGCCAGGTAGACGTGATCAATTTCGGAGGAAATACCATTGAACGGCCGAAAGTTCCCTAAATATCTCCACTCTTTTGCAGTTATTCCGGCTTCTTCTACAAGCTCTCTCTTCGCCGCGTCCAAGGGGTCTTCATTCTCTTCAATCCCGCCAGCTACAACTTCAACAGATAATTCATTGTCTGCCGTGTAGCGGTGCTGGCTGACCATATGAATCTTCTCGTCCTTGTCTTCTGCGATAATGGAAACCGAGCCCTTGGTTACGACATAGAAATATTTGCCAGGTGTACCGTCGGGTCTGATTACATTATCTTCAGAAATTGAGTAATAAGGACACTCAAAGGCGGTTTTGCTATCAACTTTTCCCCAGCCAGCCATTATTCATTTTCCTGATAGGCGAAATCAACGTCGCTATCTTTGAGCAGAGGAGCGTTTTTGTCTTTTTCTGACACAATCGGTTCTGTCACTTGCCAGTCAATTGCGATTTCCGGATCATCGAAACGGATGCCTCTGTCGTGTTCTGGCGAATAATAGTTGTCTACCTTGTACTGAAACTCTGTGTTTTCCTTTAGAGTGAGGAAGCCATGGCCGAAGCCTCTTGGAATATAGAACATTTTCTTGTTCTCGGCCGATAATTCGGTTGAAACCCATCTTTTGTATGTAGGAGAGTCCTTGCGCAAGTCTACAACCACGTCCAAGACTGCGCCTCTAGTACAACGGACTATTTTTGTCTGTGCCATCGGATTCTTCTGGAAATGAATTCCGCGAAGCGTTCCTTTCTGGGCGCTAAAACTATGATTGTCCTGGATAAATTCGCCCTTGATCCGAGCTTCTTCAAACTTGGATTTGCTGTAGGTCTCCATAAACCAGCCACGATCGTCACCGAAAGTCTTCGGCTCAAGGATTAGGACTCCTGGAATTTCTGTTTCGGTCACGTTCATAGTGACTCCAGGATTTTAATTTTGCCCTCGGCCACCTTCTTCAGATACTGGCCGTAAGGGGATTTGCCATATCGGTTTGCCGATACAAGCAATTGATCTTTCGAAATCCAACCCTGGTTGAAGGCGATTTCTTCGAGAGCGGCGACTTTGATATTTTGACGTTCCTCGACAATGCGGATGAACTCGCTAGCTTGTGACATCGAATCCACTGTTCCAGTGTCGAGCCAGGCAAAGCCACGGCCGAGCAATTTGACGTTGAGCTCATTCTTTTCTAGATAAATTTTGTTCAAATCGGTGATTTCCAGCTCGCCACGGTCGCTTGGCTTCAAATTCTTGGCGAATTCGACGACGCGATTGTCATAGAAATAGAGGCCAGTCACGGCATAGTTTGACTTAGGCTCAGTTGGTTTCTCTACCAGCGAAATCGCTCTATTGTTCTCATCAAATTCGACAACGCCGAATCTCTCTGGGTCGTTGACATAATAGCCGAAGACGGTCGCCCCATTTTTGTTGCTAGCGGCATCCTTCAACATCTCGGTCAGTCCGTTGCCAAAGAATATATTGTCGCCAAGCACCATTGCGACGTCGTCGCTACCGATAAATTTCTCTCCTATGATGAAAGCCTGAGCCAGGCCGTCTGGTGAAGGCTGCTCCTCATAGCTAAGCTTAATTCCATAGTCAGATCCATCGTCCAACAATTTCTTGAAATTTGGCAGATCGTGAGGCGTCGAAATGATCAGAATTTCCTTGATCCCAGCCAGCATCAGAATCGATAGTGGGTAGAAGATCATCGGTTTGTCATAAATCGGCAACATCTGCTTGCTCATCGCCATCGTCAGCGGATAAAGTCTCGTCCCGCTCCCACCCGCTAAAATTATACCTTTCACAATGAATCCTTTCGCTATTATCTCCTGTTAATTTACCATTTTAAAACTTCTTATTCAATAAATATCTATGATCATTGTCAACCTGGCCTCATGTTTGTTATATTACTATTGCTCAGCACAAGATCTTGTGACATTAACGATATTAATATCATAAATAATATGATTTACCAAAAAAAAGTTTTGATATTC
>CAZGJE010000018.1:0-3347 GCA_964526355.1 uncultured Candidatus Saccharibacteria bacterium | reverse complement strand
AATCGAAGAAGCAAAGCTGCCAAGAGGGCTGAAAGGAGAGACAGCAAAACAAAATAAACTGAGAATAGTGAAGGATATTCATAAAGACCGTGTCTTATCATTTGGCAGCGGAGAGATTAAACCTGTTCAGTTAATTGAGATTCCATTGATTTACCAAAAAAAAGTTTTGATATTCGGCGGGGAAGGGTTTATAGGCAGAAATCTATCAGATGTTTTGTCTGATAATTATGATTGTTACTCATCCGACCGTGGCAAGTCGTTTTTCCCGGGCGGTAAAGCAAATTTTCTCTGTCTCAATCCCTACAAGGATAAGTTGACCGGTCATTATGATGTGGTGATAAATCTAATTGATAATAATGTCAGCGCCAAAGAAGCAGGAGAGCTAGAGAAAAAGGTCCTGAGAAATCTTGATTTGATATCCCCAGAACATGTTATATTTTTCTCATCCGCATCAACTTATATGTTTCCAGATTCTGAATATGCACAACGAAAATTGTTAATCGAAGACATCTACCAGGAATATTGTAGAAAAAGGGAAATTGGATTATCTACTCTCAGACTTTTCAATATATTCGGTCCATACCAATTACCAAATAGAAAAGGTAGCCTGATCGCGAACATCATTTACAATTATTTTGCAGGCGAACCGATTGCGATAAATGATATGAAAGCGAAACGAGATTTTATTTACTCCAAGGATATGGCTAGATGCGTCGAAAAAATTATTGAAAATAAACTATATGGCAATGACGATCTGGCCACAAACAAGATGACATCTATCGCCGAAATGATCAACAAAATCGAACAACACTTACCCTATAAACTGAAAATCATTGATAACAACGTTGAAGAGATAGAGAATTGTCCTGACGCCTCTAGCCAAGCTGTTAGTTTCATCGAACCGACAACCATGGAACAATCGCTAGGAGAAACACTTAAATTTTACAAGAATAATTGGCGCTTAATGGCGGGAAATCAACATGTCAAAAAGTAAAAAGGTTATCATTATCGGGGCTGGTGTTGCGGGACAGCTACTAGCCAAAAATATCGGAGACAAGTATCCCAATATTCAGGTGATCGGTTTTGCCGATGATCGCGATGATCATAAAAATGACAAGAAGGTTTGGAGGATTGCTGAGCTGCCCAAAATAATTGCTCAGTCGGATGTTCAGGAACTTATTATCGCAATTCCTTCAGCAAGCGGAGAGATAATTAGAAATATATTGTTGACTGTCCAGAATAGCACTGTTCCGATCAAAATAGTGCCAAGAGACCAAAATATCATTAGCTACGACAAAGTTGAATATAGCGACGTCAAAGATATCGAGCAGGAAGATTTTTTGGGTCGACCATTTATCAAGCGAGATATCCAAAAACTCAAATCTCATTTCCGGGGCAAGACTGTCCTGATTACCGGTGGCGCTGGCTCGATAGGCTCAGAAATAGTAAGACAGTTGCTAAGCCTCGATGTTCGAAAGGTCGTAGTTTACGATAACTCAGAATTCCTGACATTCAATCTAGACCAAAGTTTACGAGAAAGAGGGATCGATCATAAGCGGTACAGACTCGTAATAGGAAGCATTCTGAACGAGAAAAAACTCGAAAGAGTGATTCGCGCGGAAAAACCGGATGTCGTCTTCCACGCCGCTGCGTATAAGCATGTCTACCTTATGGAGGACAACCCAGAAGAAGCGATCATCAATAATCTTATAGGTACCAAGAAAGTGGTTGATGTCGTGATCAAGAACAACGTTAAGGATTTTGTTTTCATCTCAACAGACAAGGTCGTCAATCCGACAAGTATCATGGGCGCAACCAAAAAACTTGGTGAGTTCTATGTCAAACACAAAGAAAAAGATTCAAAAACGAAATTTACAATAGTGCGTTTCGGTAATGTCATTAATTCAAACGGCTCTGTCCTGCCTCTTTTTGATCGGCAAATCAGGGAAAATGGCTATGTTACTGTCACCCACAAAGATATTAGGCGATACTTCATGTCTATAAAGGAGGCCTCTCACCTTGTGATTTCTAGCGTCTCTAATGATAAAGGGGGAAACGTCTACGTTCTGGATATGGGTGGCCTTATCAATATTTATGAAGTAGCAAAGTGTTTGGTCAGAAGTAAATGTTTGATTCCAGAGAAAGACATTGCGATCAAATTTATAGGGCTGAAAAAAGGGGAAAAAATGATCGAAGAGCTCTTCACCGATGAGGAGAAAATGAACCTAGTCAAAACGGAAGTGGAAGAAATCTTTTGCCTGAAGAATTTTGGAGATTGCCCCCATAATATCGAGGAGATCATCGCCAGCTTCGATAAGATGGTCACCGAGGACGAATCAAGGATAAAGCCGACGCTTAAGCTTTTGTTCCCGTCGCTTCTCTAGGTTAGTTTGGAATTGAGATTACAATTTGCTATATTGACTAATATGAACGATACAAAAAAATTGTTGTCTAATACCGTCATCGTACTAGTCGGCAGCACTGTTGCGAGCGTTTTTTCATATCTTTTTAACATGCTGATGGGGCGCATGCTTGGGCCAACTCAATATGGCGAAATGGCTGCAATTTTGTCGCTCGTGAATATTTTCACTGTCATCGGTGGAGTGGTTATGACAACGACTATGTACCACGTGGGCGAACTCTATGGGCTGAAAAATATTGCAGGTATCAAAAAACTTTTTACAATTTTCACAAAATACATACTCGCTTTCTCCATTTTATTTTTTTTGGTCGCATCAATTTTTTCAAAACCCCTGGCAGATTTCTTCTCGCTAGTGCATCTTGTGCCAATTATCATTGCTTTCTCTAGCTTTATCTTTGGATTTATTATTCTGATAAATAAAGGGGTCTTGCAGGGCACACAGCGTTTTACTGCGTTCTCGATTGTCGGAATATTAGAGATGATCCTCCGTGTCGTCCTAGGCGTTCTGCTTGTTCGGATCGGTCTCAATGTTTCTGGGGCGATACTGGCGACTGTCCTAGGCACAGTCGTAGCCTACTTTGTGTCATTTTGGCCCCTAAATTCTTTGTTCAAAAGCATTAAAAAAGACGCGAGGCCAGATTTCCATTTTAACAAGGGAGATATCCTAAACTATTCCTGGCCGGTTTTCATAAGTACCCTACTTTTATCCGTAATGATTAATCTTGATGTTATCCTTGTAAAGCATTTTTTCCCGGGAGCCGATGCTGGTCTCTATGCGGCCACCTCAACAGTAGCCAAAATAATTTTATATATAACATCTCCAATCATCTCAGTAATGTTTCCTATGATATTAGAGAAGAAGACAAAAGGCCAAAAGCACTACAAGATGCTTTTCTTCTCTCTGGGTCTAACTGCGGTCGGGGCT
>CAZGJE010000017.1:0-11170 GCA_964526355.1 uncultured Candidatus Saccharibacteria bacterium | reverse complement strand
ACAAAAAGACAGATACTCCCGTCGCGCCTGAGACTACAGAGACTACAGAGGCTCCAAAGGTGACAAATTTGACCAATCTAGACCCGACAGACTTCGATTCGACACTAAAAGGTTACCTGGATATCGCTACTGCCAAATCCAAGGAAGTGAACAGAGATTATCAATTGGCCGCCATAGAGGTGGAGATAGGCCAGTCGCTCCAACCAGCCGATACAACGATCCGATATGTGTACAATCTAGGCACCACAGACACTAATAATTGGATTATTTCATTCTCCCAAGACACGGGTAACTTTGTCAGATCTTTGATCCCAAGCGACGATTATTTGGGCCATCCGAAGCAGATAGATACTACCCTTTGGAAATTTAACTACGTTACAGCCCTACAATTAGCTGAGAAAAATGGCGGCTTAGACTATCGCGAGAAGAATAAAGATTTTTCTAGCATCAAGATGAGTCTGAGACATTCTGGAGCAAAAGGTTGGCTACTTTGGACTGTAGAATATCAAGGAGCAACTGGCGGCCTCTCGGTCCTAATAGACGCCAATTCGGGAGACAAGATCACTCAATAATAGCAGTAAGAAATAAGCTTATAAGTCCGATAAGCGTTCTGCTACTTGCTTACCAACTTAAGTGCTTATAACTAATTGCTTATTTTTATGTCAACGGATTATTACAAAACTTTGGGTGTCTCAAAATCAGCCTCGGCTGATGAGATTAAAAAAGCTTACAGGAAGCTTGCTTTGGAGCACCACCCGGACAGAGGCGGCGGAGACCAATCCGACGCCAAATTCAAAGAGATCAATGAGGCATATCAGGTACTCTCTGATTCAGAAAAAAGAAAGACCTATGATCAGTTTGGCGATGCTGCATTTAGAAATGGCGGGGCCGGAGCTGGCGGGTATGGCGGGTATGGACGGGGTGACTTCTCTGATTTTGATTTCTCCGGCTTCGGCTTCGGAGGCGGAGGAATAGGCGACATATTCGAAGATTTTTTTGGCGCACAAATGTCACAGGTCCAAGCTGAATTACAAATTTCTCCAGCCCAAGCAGTACTTGGAGATAAGGTTTCCATAAGTGTAAACGGAGAGAATGTTGAGTTTTCTCTTCCAGCAGGCACAAACGACGGTACTTCTTTCCGATTCCAGGGCAAGGGGCGGACGACACGAAACGGACGCAAAGGTGACCTCATCTTGACAATTAAAATTGTGATGCCGAAACATCTGACGAAGGAACAGCAAGAACTCTGGGAACAATTACGTCAACTCGAACAACAGAAGAAAAAGTGGTGGAAATAGCCACTTTTTTTCTTGACTAGAGAACATATTTGCAAGATAATAGAAGAAACAAAAAGGTAAGTCCCCCTTCGCTAAGGCTACGGGGGGATGGCTCTCTTGCAGAGCCAGAGGGGTAAAAAGGGTGCAACTTCCCAGTGTGGATGTTTTTATCGGATTATTTTTCCTGGCCGGCATCGCTTACGGCTTTATTTTGCAGCGAGAAAAAACGATTACCACTCTGATCTCTGTTTACATCGGACTAGTAGTTGCTTCTAGCTTCTCCGGCACAGTCTTCGATTTCTTCAACGGAAACAAAGTCATCGCCAATCAGATTTGGATCAGAGGAAATGCTTCGAACTCTACCATTGCTATCGCCATTTTCCTCTTAACTACATTTTTCGTTTCCGGCGCAATTAATTCCAAGTCGAAGAAAGCCGATGGAGATCTCTCTCTTCTGGAAATAATTGTATACAGCGCCCTGATGATGGCCCTAATACTATCATCTATCCTCGGATTTTTCCCCGAGGCAACGAGGAATCACTACATTGAGACGTCTATGTCCGCAAGATACCTCTGGAGTTTGCGAACAATGTTCGTAGTTTTACCACCCCTGATGCTAGTTTTCCTTAATTGGAAAAGAAAAGACAAAAAGTAGAATATAATTTTGGAGAATCCATGCTATTACTTCGTTGGCTCTTGAATACTTTGGTTCTATTGTCGGTTAGTTACCTGGTCCCAGGCGTGAAATTTTCAGGTTTTTGGGCAGCGCTAATAACTGCCTTGGTCCTGGGTCTACTCAATGCATTAGTTCGGCCTTTGATCATCTTGCTCACTTTGCCTGTAAATTTCCTAACCCTTGGGCTCTTCACTCTGGTTATCAACGCCCTTATGTTCTGGCTCGCTAGTACCATAGTCAAGGGATTTGATATCACGGGGTTTTGGCCAGCTTTCATTGGCGCGCTGGTATATTCGATCATCATCATGATCATCAATATGGTTACGACCAAACAAACGATCAAAAAATAGTTCCACAAAAAATACCCCGAGGTTGCCCTGGGGTATTTTTGTTTTTACACAATTACTTGGTAGCCGATCTCTCAACCTCTAGGTTCTTCTGCCGAGGAAGAAAGAAAGTTGCCAGGAACCCAACTATAGTAGCAAAAAATGTGTAGAGGAGAGCCATTTTATTCGAATCGGTAGTCGCTCTATGGCTTATCAATGTTATTTCATCTGTAATTTTTTGAGGGATGTTCTGGCCTATTCTGGCTCCTCCGCCAAATTCAACATTTGAGGTCTGCGATGATACCTCTGCAGAAATTTGAGCTTTGGCTTTATCCGGGATTACCTTGCTGTCATTAATGCCATCAATTAAGTTTGTAGACAACGCAGTCAACAGAGCTGCGCCTATGACGGCAGCGCCCAAAGTCGCTCCAATCTGTCTCAATGTATTGTTGACACCAGATGCTTCTCCAGCCTCCTGGATAGATACAGCTGAGAGGGCCATATTATTGATTTGAGCCATCATGAGCCCCATTCCGATGCCGTAGAATATCATGCCCGGAATCAAATCTTGGCTCGTAGAATCAACATTTAATGTTTTGTAGATGAACGCAATCCCTGCGACCATTGAAATAAAACCAATTTGAATCAAACGTTTCGGTGCGATCTTGTTGCTGAAAAAAGCAGACATCGGAGCAAAGATAAGCGCCGCTATCGACATTGGCAAGAAAGCCATTCCCGTCTCGAAAGCGTCTAAGCCTCTGACAGATTGAAGGAATATCGGGATGGAGAATATAAGACCGGCTTGGGCTAAGGCCATGATCATTGTAATACCTACACTAGAAACAAATTGTTGATTTTTGAATAGTGTCATCGAGACAAGTGGTGTATTCCCCCTCTTCGCCGTCTCAAGTTCCCAGACGACAAATGAGATTAGCAGGATCAAGCCGATGAGTAATGAGAGAGGGACTATCGAATACCCACCAAAATTGAGGGTATGGCCAAAAGAAATGAATGCTTCTTTGGCCTTCCACCAGCCATAAGTTGATGATTCGATGATGCCAAAAATCATCGCCAACATGCCAGTCGATGACAGTATCACTCCCGGGATATCTAGGCCTGGCTTTTCTTCTTCATCTCGACACTCTTTGATAATGACTGACCCAAGTACGAGTAGCAAAGCGACTACGATGTTGATTCGGAAACCCCATCGCCAGCTAAAATGCGTGGTTAAATACCCACCCAGAATCGGGCCAACAGCAGAGGCCGCACCCGCAACACCACCCCAGATGCCCATGGCGATCGCACGATCCCGCCCCTTATATGTCGAAACAAGAAGTGAGGCGGTTGCTGGCATCATTAGAGCAGCTCCGATTCCTTCGATAATAGATTCCCCCGCAATCATTGTCCCGACATTCCTGCTTATTGAGGCTATATATGAGCCAATCGCAAAGATGATGGCGCCGACGACAAACATCCTTTTTCGTCCGAGCAAATCGCCGAGTCTACCACCGGTGATAGTGAGAGCAGCCAAAGTGAGGGAATAGGCAGTAATAACCCACTGGATCTTCTGTATATCGGTGTTGAGATCTCTAATGACGTTGCCCGGAGATACGTTGAGCAGAGTCGTATCAATAATAATTATTGCGAGCCCGAGCGCCAGCACAAGGACCGGCACCCATTTACGCCAGAAACTAACTTTTTTCTCTTCACATCCCATATATCTCCATTTTCTTCAATAAAAAATAGTGACCCCCCAATCGCTAAGATAATATCTTACCATAAGAATAAAAGAAATTGCAGCCAGAATAATATGGATAACTGACGAAAAAAGCATCACTTTCGTGACGCATTTTTCGTGGTGGGCCGCCGTTAGGATCTACTCGCACTCCCCGATGTTATCGGGGGCTCGCTATGAAAACCCAAGGTTTTCATTACTTTCCTCCACGGGAAACTTCCGTTTCCCGACCCCTTCCCAGTCCCAGGCTTTTTCCCACAAAAAAAATCCAGATCTCGATCTGAATATTTTTTTGGTGGGCCGCCTGGGACTCGAACCCAGAACCAATGGCTTAAAAGGCCACTGCTCTACCATTGAGCTAACAGCCCACTTCGGAGAAATAATAACGTAAATGAGCAGATAAGTCAATCTCCAAGCTCCTTTCTTGTTTGACTTGATATCACAATCATGATATAGTTTTTGGCATCTTATTGCTTCAGAAGAGAAGCCTTAAGAAGCATGCTAGAATGCATGCCATTCTCTTATTGGAGGTCACAGTTTGGCTACAGCACAAGTCCAAAGTCCACTCAAACCTGGCGTTATTTACACGACCAGGGCCGCTTACCAAGCGGCTGAACATTATCTCTCGGAACTGCAAGCGCAGATCCAAGCGATTATCGCAGAATCCGGGTCACTGGCCTTCGGCCCCGGAGACGTAGAGCCCGATAGCCTGCAAGCTGTCGTAGACTTCCGGAACCTGTCCACACAGGCCGAGGATCTGTCCTATGCGCTCTATAGCATGGGTATCATCTACGTGGATGACCTCAAACATGGCAGACGAGCAATTGTCATGCCAGGGACCGAAGTCTTCGCACGCATGGGCGGCGAACCTAAGTCCTGGATTGTACTCGGCCCACTCGACCTGAGGGATAGGGTGCACGAGCCCGAGGTATCCAGTCGGATGCTATCCTACCTGGGTCCCATCGCGCAGCCGATTCTCGGCCTCTCAGCAGGAGATACGACTGTCATCCCCGCCCTCCCCGGCGGAAGGAAAAACATCCTGATCGAGGTCACAAAAGTGAAACCGTGGCCGCCCCAGGCCACAAAAAAACGCAGCAAAGCACTCGCTTAGCTTCCCCAACAATCACACGCAAAAAGCCCGGCACCGTCCCCAAGACGGTGCCCGGTTTCGTTATATAGAGCTATTCGCTCCGCAGGACTTTGATAAAGACGTCGGATGGTACTTCAACGCGACCGATAGATTTGAGTTTCTTCTTGCCCTTTTTCTGCTTATCAAGAAGCTTATTCTTGCGAGTAACGTCACCACCGTAGAGGCCGACAGTCACATCCTTGCGGAAAGGCGATAGACGCTCGGAGGCAATAATTTTGGCCCCGATAGCCGCCTGGATTTTGATCTCGAAATTTTGCCTTGGGATCAGATCCTTGAGCCTTTCGACGATTCTGCGACCCTCAGCATATGATTTTGATTTGTGAGTGATGAAAGAGAGAGCATCGACTTTTTCTAAATTAATCATGATCTCGAGTTTCTCAAGCTCGGAGGTTCGGTACTCGATCATCTCATAATTCATCGAGGCGTAACCCTTGGAAACGCTCATCAATTGGTCATATAGATCGATAATAACCTCGGCGAGCGGGACCTCATAGCGAACAATAGCTCGACTTTCGTCTAGGTACTCTAGGTTTATAAAATTAGCTCGTTTCTTTTGGATCACGTCCATACAGCCACCAACGTAATCTTTGGGCGTGAAAACCTCTAGGCTGACCCATGGCTCCTTCACCTCTCTGAATTGCCCAGGTTCTGGCAAATCTCCCGGTTTCTCGATGTTTAGTTCTTCGCCGGTGTTTAATATGATTTTATAGCGAACCGATGGACTGGAGATCACAAGGGATAGGTTGTACTCTCGCTCAAGCCTCTCTCTGACGATATCAAGGTGCAAAAGGCCCAGGAAGCCGCATCGGAAACCAAAGCCCAACGCGTCCGATCTCTCGGGCTCGTAGGAAAGAGAAGCGTCGTTTAATTTCAACTTTTCAATTGCTTCTTTGAGCTCTGGATAATCATCGCCCTCAGTACAATAGACAGATGCGAAGACAGACGGGAGAACTTCTCGGTATCCTGGTAGGGGAGAGTCAGTCGGATTTTGTTTTAGTGTGATAGTATCGCCAACCTTGGCCTCGGCCACAGTGCGAAAACCAGTGACGATGTAGCCAATTTCTCCAGTGAAGAGGGGAGAGCGGGGGACAAATTTTGGTTTGAAGCAACCCACTTCTATCACCTCTCCCTCACTTTTCGTTTCCATCAGGAAAAATTTGTCACCTTTTTTGATTTGACCATCTATGATGCGAAGGTAGGAGAGAACACCCCGATAGGAATCATAAATAGAATCAAAGATTAAGGCCTTGAGCGGTTTGCTCTCTTCTCCGGCAGGAGCAGGCACTAGTTCTGTGACTTTATCGAGAATTTCTTCGACACCCTGGCCGGTCTTGCCGGATGCAACCAAGATGTCTTCCTTCTTGCAACCCAAAATTTTGATGATTTCCTCTGAAACCTCCTCCGGTCTTGCAGCAGGGAGATCGATCTTGTTTAAGACCGGGATAATAGTCAAATTATTTTCAATTGCAGAATATAGAACTGACAATGTCTGGGCTTCGACGCCCTGGCTGGCGTCAACTAGTAAAACCGCTCCTTCGACTGCGGCCAATGAACGAGAGACTTCATAAGAGAAATCAACGTGGCCGGGAGTGTCAATCAGATTCAACTCAAAACCCTTCCAGTTCATCCGAACTGGGGCTAGTTTGATCGTGATTCCGCGTTCACGCTCCAGATCCATCTGGTCTAGAAGCTGTTCCTTCATGTCACGTTTTTGGATCGTGCCAGTCATCTCAAGCATACGATCAGCAAGAGTAGACTTACCGTGATCAACGTGTGCAATGATACAGAAGTTACGGATATTTGATTGAATAATTTTATTTTCCATGCCAAAAAATCATACCAGAATTGAGCTCAAAAAGCTATCTCCTATAGAGACCTAAGGAGTTTCAATTGATCAGTCCAAGACTTAGTATCTTGAGGGGTTTCGAGAATTCCAAATTTGTCCTGAAGTTTTGGGTGATTTAATAAGTATTTGAATGTTCCGAGTCCGATTTCTCCTTCGCCAATGTCAGCGTGACGATCGCGCTTTGAATTGAGCACAGTCTTCGAATCATTGAGGTGAAAACCAACCAGGCTTTCAAGTCCAATACGCTCTTCAATATTTGTGATGAAATTTTCTAATTCTTTTTCGTCTTTCAGATTGTATCCAGATTCGAAAGCGTGTGCTGTGTCGAATAAAACCTTGACTCTTTCCGAATTAACGGAATCTTTTATCTCAGCAATTTCTTCGATTGTGTCTCCAATAATATTTCCGGCCCCTGCCGCGTTTTCGATAATAAAATGAGATTCTTCTGGAGTTTCAGCCAAGATTTGCTTGATCGCCCCAGTGATTTTAGGCAAAAGTGTTTTGAAGTCCCCACCTTTGGTAGAGCCCAAATGTGTGTTGGCTCCGAGTGCGCCCAGGAAGTATGATTTTTTCATATCGTCAATCAAACTCTTGATCGATTGCTCATAATAAAATGGATTTTCGGAGGCAAAATTAACCAGATAAATACTATGAAGAATCACAGGGGCGATCTTAGCTTCTTTGTTTAATTCCAAATATCGCTTAATTTCTTCCTCTGGAATCGGCACCGGATTCCACCTTTGGAGCGGATTGGCAAAAATTTGCATGCATTCGCAGCCGATCTCTTGGGCTCTAATTATCGAGTCAGAAAATGGTTTTGCGGTTGAGATATGTGCACCAAGTTTCATAATTCTCCTAGAAATGTTTAAATTCTACACTTAAATTTTCTAAATCCAGTATAGCATATTGGCCGTATTCGAAGGCAGCCAACTTGATAATCTTGGTGCTACCAAGATAAGCACAACCCCATTGATGATGGACGTGACCACAAATATGGATAAGGGGGGAGTCGGCAAGTTTTTTGGCGGTGGGGGAGTTGCAATCCTCGTGACGGTAATTGTGTACTCCTGGAGGCGGAACATGGGAAATAAAGATTGACCCACCGATTAATTTCTTGTCGATTAATTTTTCACCGGCATACTGGCCTGCCCAAGAGGCGGGGGAACCACCGACCCCGGTCAGCTTTGTCGGGGGTCGGGAGCCAGTAGTTGTTAGTTCTGCTACTCTCCCCTCGAGCGAGGGGTATTTGCTAGATAATTTGTAATATGCACGACCAAAATCATTGTTGCCTGGCACCCAGAAGAACCGCTTGTCTATCTTGCCAATAACCTCGATAAATGTCTCCATGAATCCGACTGGCTCCCCCATATTCACAATATCACCAGCGCAAATCACAAAATCAATCTCTTTGTTCCCCACGAGAAACTTCAAGAGATTGTTTAGCTGCTTGTAATTAACGTGCAGATCAGAAAATAGAAAAACTTTCATAAATCTTATTTCTTGCTGCCCTCAACGAGAATATAGCCCGCCATTGTTCTAACTTCTTCGACCGTGAGATTGGCCGGGGCAACGACGTCTCGAAGAGCGAGATTTATCTGGCTTGTCAGTGGATCAGCAATCCGTGGCGGCGCGACTACACCGGCAGCCTTGACCTCTTTGATATCGAAATTAATCTTGCCCTTTTCCACCCTTGGGATCGCCAAGACTTCAATATTAATGCCAAGAAAGCCGCCGCTAGTCTTGCCTGTGATTATGACACCTTCTGGTTTTATTTTTAGATCTGGTTTCTTTAGATCGATGAAGCTATCACTGAGTTTCATCGCTTCCTTGAGCTGATCCTCATTGATTTTTATCTCAAATTTTTTGGAATCCGATGTATTGGCTTCGCTATTTAAGTAATCAGCCAAGTTGAAGCTTATCGTTGGCTTTTTCAGCTTATAAAACTCAACCATGGGAGAAAAACCAGAAAACCGGAGATAAAACAAAAAGGAAAGAAAAATAAGAAAGATAAATATTAGGAATATAAAAACGGCCCTAACCGTAACTGTCTCTTTTGGCTTAGGTTTATTTTCGATTTTATCCGACTTTTGATTCTCCATTGACCCTCCTAGTAAAGACCCACTTCATTTCTTCAAGTTTGAAAATATAACTAAGGCCAAGAAAAACAATTGCCCCCACAATCGCCGAGAGCCCCGCTTGGGTGAGAACGCCGACAAAACGCGTCATATCGACTTGACCGGCCAAGAAATGGGCTGCGGTCCATATGGTGACCCCCATGATTAACGAGATGAGAGTCACGTTAAAATAAGATGCCAACAGATTCTTGTCGAGAACCTTCTTATAATCTTTCTGCAGATAGTAGAATAGGACTGTGGCATTGAAGAAATTACCTATTGAGAAGGTCAGGGCTAAGCCGGTAATGCCGAGACTCTTCGACAGAGGCCAAGCCAACAAAACGCTCACTATCATGGTTGCTATAGAAATATACATTGGAGTGCGGGTGTTTTTGAGAGCGTAGAAGGCTTTCGAGAGCATCGGGATCAGACCTTGAGCCAAAATTGAGATAGATAGAAAGCCCAACGTCAGGGCCGTAGTCCTCGTGTCTTCCCAGGTAAATTTTCCAGACCCCAATATCAAACGAACTATCTGGGCGCGAAGCAAAACAAATATTACCGTAGACGGTATTAGTACGAAGCCAATCGCTCGAAGCGACCGATTGAGATAGAAATAAAATTCTTCTGGCTTGTTCTCTGAGATTTTGGCGGCTAGAGTCGGGAATACAGCAGTCGAGAAAGTAGTGCCGAGCACGGCAACTGGCATCGTCACAATATTATTGGCCAAATTGAAGGCGGCCACCGAACCAGCCACAAGCGCAGAGGCAATCCTAGTGAAGAAAAGTAGCAAAATCTGGGTCGAACCCATACTGATAGTCCGTGGAACCATGAGACGTATAATCCTCCTGATCGAAGCAGCAGTGAAAGAAATAATCGGTTGGTACCGGTATCCGAGTTGGTATGCAGAGATGAATTGAATCAGAAAATGCAAAAATGATCCGATGATGACCATAATTACGACACCGACCAAGCCGAACCGAGGCGCGAGATAGATCGCCCCAGCAATGATCGACACATTATATACTAGCGGCGCGACACCATAGGCCGCAAAACGCTTCATCGCGTTTAACATCCCACCTGTGATATAGGAAAGGGAGAAAAAGATTGGAAGCAACATGAGCATTCTGGAATATTTGACCGTTTCATCCATCCTTGGAGCGTCGAAATCGGCTACCAGGTGGATGGCCCATGGCATAATAAAAAAGAAAATAACCGCCAAAAGCAACATCGTCAAAACAGCAAGGTTGAGAAGATAGTTAGCAACCCTGAAACCCTCTTCCTTCTTTTTCATGCCCAAGAAATCAGAAAATATTGGGATAAAAGCCGAGGTGATTGCGCCCAGGATTAATACGTTGAATATAAAATCCGGTATCCGAAAAGCGGCATAGTAAATGTCTAGATCAGCCGTGGAAATATTCTTGGCCAGAAAGCGATCTCGGAACAATCCAAGCACATTGCTTAGTGTATAAGTAATGATCAGGATAATGCTCGCTCCACGAATTGAGTTCTCCTTGGAGAAAAAATCGGTGATCCTCTTCATCAGTTGACTCCGTTATTTTGTCTTGGGTGTAGTCTTGGCTTCGGGGAAATATTTCTGAAATTCTTCTTCGTTGATAGTTTCTTCTTTGAGTAGGCCTTCGGCGATATTTTCGATTATCTTCTTATGGGTTTTGACAAGCTGGTCGGCCCTTTCTCGGCCTTGCTTGATCAATCGAGACACTTCTTCATCAATAGTCTTGGCGATATCTTCGCTATAGTTACGATGCTCCGTATATTCTTTCCCAAGAAAGGGCATTTCATCGCGGTGACCATAAACTTGAGGACCTAATTTGTCGCTCATGCCAAAGTCGGTTACCATTTTACGTGCGATTTCTGTAGCTTTTTTCATATCATTTGAGGCGCCAGTAGTGACACTCTCTTTGCCAAAGAATTCTTCCTCAGCAACTCGTCCTCCCATAAGAGTAGCGATTTCGTCGAGAAAATGGGCTTTTGTCTCGAGTCTTCTCTCTTCGAGAGGCATGTTCCAGGTGAACCCCAGAGCCATTC
>CAZGJE010000016.1:0-11480 GCA_964526355.1 uncultured Candidatus Saccharibacteria bacterium | reverse complement strand
AAGGCTACGTGATTGCCGATTTCGACTCGCGAATCGTCATGCCGTTCGGCGACGACGCTGACCTGACCTACTACAAGCCACGCACGAAGGATACCGTGCTGCCGCCGTTGGGGCACTTCCAGAAACAATGGATTGAGGCGTGCAAGAATCCCAGCCTGAAAACGGCTTGCGACTTCCACTACAGCGCCGACATGATCGAGCAATTGCTGCTGGGTTTGGTCGCCTACCGCGTAGGCAAGAAGCTGGAGTACGACGGTGCCGCCGGCCGGGTCACCAATTGCCCCGAAGCAAATGACTTGCTGGGTCGCCAGTATCGGCCGGGCTGGACCTTGGACGGCTGATTTCGTGTCCGTTGCCAGGGCAGTTCCCGGGACGGATTTTTCAATCCGTCCCGGTGTGTGTGGTGGGGTGAATGCTCAGGGAGTTGGTCATGCCGCGATGCTGGCGTCTTGTGATCATGTGCGTGACCTGTTGCCTGTTGTTCGGCGCGGGGGCCGTCTCCGCGACGCCGCCCGGACAGTATCGGTTGCTGCTCAAGCCAGAGCAGATAACCGCAAGCGTTCCGGGTGCCGATTTCGCTGCACTGGTCGACGAACAGTTGGACCTCGGCGATCCGCCCACCGGCCATGCGAAGAGCGGCTGGAAGCTCACGCCGGCCCAGAACAAGCAATTTCCGATTCGCGTCGTGATCGATCTCGGTTCGGAAGCCGCGTTGGCCACTTTGTGGCTGTACGACGCCAACAACATGGGTGACGTGGTGATTCACGTCGGCCAACCTGAGTCCTGGCGCGCCGTCGCGACCTACGGCTGCCAGCGTTACCAGAGTTGGGAATCGATCACGTTGAATACGGTGACGCGCTACGTGATGTTGGAAATCAAGTCGAGCGGCGCGCCCGAAGCATGCAGCCTGTACAGGGTGTCCCATGCCTTGCCCGATGCGAGCTTTGCTTCTGGCGAGTAATCCACCACCAGCAGTTTGAAATTCGGATTGGTGGCCAGCGCGTGATAGATGGGCTGATTGAGGTGATGGTTGCCTCAGCCATGATTATGATGGTTTTGATTGCCTTGACTATGGCTACCAAGTCGTCTCTCCGCGGAAACCAAGATATTCATCTGCGTGCTTCCGCCTTATTTCTGGCTCAGGAGGGTCTGGAGACTGGCAGAGGAATCAGGGACAATAATTGGAGCAGCAATTCTGGCGCTGGCTGGAAGGCACTGAAATGGAGCGGCAATGCTCTGACAGACGTCGATCTTACTACTGCTACTTGCTATAAAATCGAGTACAAAGAAGCAGTTAAGGGGATGGGTTTGACGGCTATCACTTGTCCTACAAATGTTGCTGATAAGAGCGCACAAGAATCAATTCAGATTGAGCAAGACAACGCTGATACTTTTTACCGTTACATGAAAATTGAGTCTGTAGGCGACTTGGGAGCTCCAATAGCAAGCAATACCAATGCTCTCAAATTGACAGCTTATGTAACCTTTGGAGACAACAAGCAGGTGGTTGTGAGTGAAGTGCTGACTGACTGGTTACAAAAATACTAGTTAAGGTTAAATTTGAATGAAAAATAAATTGAAAATAAAACTTGGTTTTACTCTCATAGAGATCTTGATCGCTACTGCGATTTTCTCATTGCTCATGGTCATTACTAGCGGGATAGTGGCTGAGAGCTCTGGCTATCAAGCCAAGATCAAGGCACTCCGAAGTGTATCGATGGAGACTAGGAAAATCGCCGATTTTATCAGTAGCGAGGTAAGGTCTGCCGATAGTTTTGGCACGATCAACTATATTAATGTTGGCGGATCCAAAAGCAGCACTTATTCAGCTAGTCTGGCAATTTTTAGCTGTGGCTTGAGCTACTGTGATCCTGTACATGTAGATGACACCGAGATATTAGCTCCTGGATTTGCTAAGTCAGACCGATCAAATTTGAAAGGCAACGTATTAATAACCTTTGTCAAGGAAAACGGTGTTACCTCTGCCCATATTTTGGTATATAAGTCTGCCGACGAAGGAAAATTGTATTTCGAAAAAGTTGGCGGTGAAGTTAACTTGAATTCAATTGTTAGCTTGATGACCGAGTCCGATGTCTATTCTGGTAAAGACGAAACTGACGGCATGGGTGTGGGCGTAGCAGTCAATTTTGGTGGTTTTGCGCCAGCGAAAAGTGACACCCATCAAAGGCATTCCTACGTCACTTTTCTTGCAAGCGCCAAGACTAGAGGATATGATACACTGGCTTCAGCCCAAAGAGCAACCGCGTCAATACGATCGATGGTTGTGCTGAGGAGTTACTAATATGGCAGAGAAGATATTTATCAATACAGATGGTGGATCGAGAGGTAATCCAGGCCCTTCGGGAATCGGGATCGTTTTTTTTGATGAACAAGGGCGGGAAGTTCACAGTCATGGCGAATATACAGGCGAGGGGACCAATAATACAGCAGAATATAGGGCTATCATCAAAGCGCTCGATATCCTTACAAAAAGCAAATGGTTTGCCGAGAATAATCACCCCGATAATCAGGTAATCTGCCGTCTTGATAGTAAATTGGTGGTAGAGCAGGTCAACGGCCGGTACAAAGTAAAGCAAGCCCACATCGCTGAATATATGGCTGAGATCAAAAAGATATTGTCCCAAAGTATTCTCAGAGTCTCCTTCGTCCACGTCCCGAGAGAGGAAAATAAAATTGCCGATCGCCTGGTCAACGAAGCCCTCGACTCACATCTGGGGGGATAAGACATTGAAAAAGAAATACCCACTATATATTTTGGTTTTTTGCCTGATTGTAGCTGGGGTTTTTTTGATCTCGATATATCGAAAGCCAACTATCACTCTAAATACGAATCAGCCAGATCTGATCAATTTGGAGTCAGATGCGCTAAATGAAAAGATCTCGACGCTTATAGTGCCACATCACGATTTGGTTGCAGACAGAAGAGCTAAGTTGTTCGAACGGGCAAAGAATTTCACTGGGTATCCAGACACAATACTGCTTATTTCGACGAACCATTTTGATACGGGAAGCGCTGACGTCATAAGTACAAATAAGATCTGGAATCTGGCGAAGGGTAAAATAAAACCAGATTCGACTGTGATTTCCTTCCTCGCAAAGAAGAATTTGGTGGCAGATCAAGAAACGGCATTTGCTGGGGAGCACGGAATCACTAATATCCTGCCGGATATCTACAATAATTTCCCAAATTCTAGAATAGTCCCGATCATGTTGAAACCAAAAACTGAAAAAGTTGTGCTTGATAATTTGCTTACTGGTTTGGATGAGGCATGTCTCGGCAACTGTCTCATGGTTGATTCCGTCGACTTTTCTCATTACCAACCAGCTTCGTTGGCACAGATTCATGATAATTTTACAATTCGAGCCCTCAATAATCTTGACGAAGACACGATATTTAAATCAGAAGTGGATTCTACCGAAAGTCTTTATCTTGGAATGAAGTGGGCGGAGAGCAAAAATGCCAATAAATTTAATATGATTGAGAATACTAATTCTGGCGTGATCGCTTCCGATCGTGACGCCGAATCTACGTCTTATGTTTTTGGCTGGTATGAGCAGGGTGAAGCAAATAAGAAAATAGAGGATTCCGTCAGTTTCACAATCGGTGGAGATATGATGTTCGATCGCCTGGTCGACTATTCTTTCAGGGATGACAAAATATTCGATATTTTTAGTAACCTTGGGGACAGGACTTTCCGTGGAACGGATTTGTCGATTGCAAATCTTGAAGGACCAATCAGCACTGGTCCTATTCCTGCTGACGGCACAAGAGATAGTCTCATTTTTAATTTTCCGCCCAAGACAGTCGAAGTTCTTTCGCGCTTGAGCTTTAACGCCGTTAGTCTGGCCAACAATCATTCTTTGAACAACGGTAAAGCGGGTTTCGCTAATACTATAAAAGTATTAAACGAAGCGGGGATTAGACCGATTGGCAGTCAGAATACCTTTGACGAGACCTCAATTTCAGAGTTTGGTATCTCGGGTAAAAAGATTTCAGTTATTACAATCGAGTCACTGGAAGTTTCAAAGAATTTAGCTGAGACCATACAAACAGAAAAAGCCAAGGGAAATAAAGTGTTAGTTTTTCCGCATTGGGGGGTAGAATATGAATCAATTCATTCAATAAGTCAGGCCAAATTAGCTTACGCTTGGATAGACGCCGGAGCTGATCTTGTCATCGGCAGTCATCCACATGTGATTCAGGATGCCGAAATTTACAAAGGTAAGCCGATATTTTACTCACTCGGGAATTTGCTCTTTGACCAGACTTTCTCTGTTCCGACTCAGCATGGATTGATTATCGCGGGAGAGTTTAAGGGTGACAACTTGAGTTTAGTCCTACTACCAACGGTGCAAAACAAGCTGAAACCAGAGCTTCTAACCGGGCAGGAGAGGACAGATTTCATTCAGAAAATGCGCGGATATCTCAATCTCCCCGTTAGCGGTCAGGGCCTAAATTATGATAGAATTGATATAAATATTTAATCAAATACGTATTTGAGGAGGAAAATGGAAGATCCTATGGAGATTAAGGTTCCAAGTCTGAGCAAGAAATCTGGCATTAATCGTAAGAAGTTGATGATCTGGTCTATTGTAGGAGTCGCGCTGATAACTATTTCTGGAACAGCTTACGCTTTTCGCGGGACAATCTCTGATTGGATCCAGAAAGACGAGCCAAAGGAAAACGCAGCTGCTACGCCAACGGATGGGAACGGTACATCGGAAGTTACTGATGTTACGCCGGAAACTCCCGTAGCTCCTACTACCTCGGAAGTTACTCCAATTGTTGACGCTGGAGTGACGTGGCAAACACCTACTAAATTGTCTGATTTGAAATTGTTCAAACAGAGCGATTCAATGGATTTTAGCCCTACCGAAGTGACGTACTATCAGGTTGCTACGATAAGTACTGGAGGAAGTTTAATTGTTGCAGAATCATCTTGTGGTATGGGGGCAACCTGTTTCTTTCGTTTCAAGAAGAACGCTGAAGGAATTTACTCTTATCTAACCAAGCATTCATATGATTCTGATTTTGCCAGTGTCACAAAATACGTGGTAACTGCCGTGAACGTCGACACTACCACTAGCTATGCGTCGCTAAGCTCTCCCGACAGGATAGCAACTGGGAAGAATGTGGCGATGACAAGAGCTTGGTCAGAGACATGGTATTCCACTCTTACAAACTCTAGTAAGGTCGGCTCTACCAGTTATGGGGAAATTATAGCTCAATCAGCGGCTACCTCTGAGACGGCGGCAAAGTTTGTTAATTATTATCTGAAACATGCCGATGGAACCGTGATAGAATATCGTCTATCGGACAACTTGATGTCCGATGACAGCGTAGCACTGGTTACTTTCACGGGCGCAAGCAAAAATGCTGAGAAATATTTTGCTTCGATCATTGCCTCCCATTGTGGTTCTGGATCTGGAGTGTCTATTCTTAGTGATGTTTCAGATATCACTACTCGTTTGACGGAAGCTGGTGTTGCTGACAACGGTAGCAAGATCTATTATTTTGCTAGCAGCGATGATGCAGCACTAGCCCAAGCGTACGCAACGTATGCGGGTGGTAGGCAGGCGACTGACGTAATTACCAAAGAAGCATTTTTGGCCAAGAACCCAGTTTTCGTTTGGAAAAATCCATTTTCTGATTACGAAACATTTTTCAAGCAGGAGTTTGCACCTCTTGGGGAGTGTGGCAAGCCAGTAGTTTATCTGTACCCAACAAAGAGCATCAATGTTTCAGTCTCAGTCGGAGCAGATGTTACGAAAAGTGAGCCCGCATACAACAACGGCTGGAAAGTCTTGGCTGAGCCATCTGGCAAGCTGACATTGAATAATGCTAGCTATCCCTACTTGTTTTGGGAGGGGATCGGCAATGGTGAATATCCTCAAATTGCATCAGGGTTTGTAGTGAAGAAAGAAGATGTCGCTAATACACTCAAATCTCACCTAGCCAAGCTTGGCTTGAATCAGCAGGAGAGCAGCGACTTCATGGAATATTGGCTACCAAAAATGCCGGCAACTCCATATACCAGGTTGACATGGTTTGGCACAGCTGAGATGAACAGATTGGCGCCTCTGACGGTTTCCCCAAAGCCAGACAGTGTAATCAGAATATTTCTTGATTTTGAGGGACTCAACGCGCCGGTTACTATGCCTGCCCAGAAGCTTGGATCCATCGCAAGAAAAGGCTTTACAGTGGTAGAGTGGGGCGGTCTGTTGAGGGGGAACTAGGAACAAATAACGAATTAGGGAAGCGCTCCGACTGGTCGGAGCGCTGTTCGAAAGAACGATCATGAAAATAATCCGCGTGAATGTAGTGCCTGGAGCAAAAGCCGAACAAATTCAGACTTCAATCGACGGAAGCCTGAAGGTTTGGGTTCGCGGTAAACCGGTTGACGGAGAAGCTAATAGGGCCGTAATCAAAATATTAGCTAATTATTTCGAAGCGGCGCCAAGCTTAATACAAATCAAGAGTGGTCATACGTCGAGGAATAAATTGATCGAAGTCGATATCTAGCCCAGAGAGATCAGGCTTTTAGTTAACAAACGATCATTTTTTTGATATTGTTGGTAGGTATATCAATTATTTTCCCAAAAAAGAGGCCCAATATGAATTTCAAAAAAGTAGATTCTAGACTTGATTTACCAGCTGAAGAGGAGAATATTCTCAAGTTTTGGCGTGAAAATAATATCTTCAAACAAACATTAGAAAAGGATGCCCCAGAAGGCAATTTTGTCTTTTTTGAGGGCCCGCCTACGGCGAATGGGAAACCTGGCATACATCATGTACTGGCGCGTTCTTTTAAGGATCTTTTCGCCCGTTACAAGACCATGAAAGGATTCTATGTTAAGCGAAAAGCTGGCTGGGATACCCACGGTTTGCCGGTAGAGCTTCAAGTCGAGAAAGAACTTGGCATTTCAGGCAAAGGACAAATTGAGAGCATAGTACCCGGGGACAAAAAGGCCTCTATCGAAAAATTTAATACACTTTGTCGCGAATCAGTTTGGAAATACAAAGAAGATTGGGAGAAGCTGACAGAACGAATGGCTTATTGGGTTGATATGGAGGATCCATATATTACTTATGAACCAAAATACATCGAAAGTGTCTGGAGCCTAATTGGAGAAATCAACAAGAAAGGCTTGTTGTATAAAGGCCATAAGGTAGTGCCCTATTGTCCTCGATGTGGTACAGCATTGTCCTCGCACGAAGTCGCCCAGGGGTATCAGAATATCAAAGAGGAGTCTGTATATATTAAGATCAAGTCGAAGAAAGAGGATGTGTTCTTCTTGGTTTGGACGACTACCCCTTGGACACTAGCCGGCAATGCCGCGTTGGCATTTAGCCCCAATGTTGAGTATGCGATTGTGTCAGTGGCGGAGGGGCAGAGCGGCGGAGAGGAAAAAGTACAAACAAAATACATTCTTGCTTTAAATCGCGTGGAAGCAGTATTAGGTGCAGAAGCCGAGATTGTCGAAAAAGGTTTGGACGGAGAGGCGATAATCGAGAGATTCAATTGTGGCGAAGAGCCAGATTATGAACCGATCTACGCAGAAGGCGAGGATTATAGCGAAGCGGGCGAGCGGGTGTATCAGCTAATTACTGCCGACTATGTTTCTGACCACGACGGCACGGGAATAGTACATATCGCACCTGCTTTTGGTGCGGATGATTATATCTATGGATTTCAGCAAAACAGGATCAAAGTTTTGAAAACTGTCGATGAGAAGGGCACCGAAATGGCAGGCGCGGGCAAGGGCAAATTTGTGAAGGACCTGCCTACTGGACAGGCAGGAGCTGATGCTGACATCAAAGAAGATTTGCGATCTAGAGACATCCTGCTCAAAATTGAATCAGTCAAACACGATTATCCATTCTGCTGGCGTTGTGATTCCCCGCTCATTTATATGGCCAAGGATTCTTGGTATATAGCGATGAGCAAGGTCAGAGAAGAGCTTTTGAAAAATAACGAGCAAATTAATTGGAATCCAGCATATTTGAAAAATGGCAGATTCGGTAACTGGTTAGAGAATATCCAGGACTGGGCAATTTCTAGAGATCGATATTGGGGAACTCCATTACCAATTTGGGAGTGCGAAAAGTGCCAGGCTTTTAAGGTAGTTAGTTCGCTGAAGGAAGTTGGCGAGGTTGAGCCTCACAAACCAGAAATTGATGAGGTCGTATTTGATTGTGAATGTGGCGGTAAAATGACGAGGACTTCAGAAGTAATGGACGTTTGGCTTGATTCTGGCGCTATGCCTTATGCACAGTACCATGTTCCTTTTGAGAATACTGAATTACAAAAAAGCCAGTTTCCGGCAGATTTTATTTGCGAAGCCGTCGACCAAACGAGGGGCTGGTTTTACACTTTGCTAGCAATTTCTACATTAGTAAGCGATACTTCTTCATACAAAAATGTTATCTCTACTGGACATGTTTTGGATTCTCATGGCAAGAAGATGTCGAAATCAAAAGGCAATATTATCGAGCCCGGAGAAGCCTTTGGCAAATATGGCGCCGACCTAATTAGGTATTTTTTCTTTTCTACCAATCAGCCAGGTGAGCCAAAATTGTTCAATGACAAAGAAGTGGTATCAGTCTCTCGCAATTTATTTATGACACTTTGGAATGTGTATTCGTTCTTCATGACCTACGCTTCTATCGATGGCTGGAAACCTGATAAAGTCGGAAGTCATGTCCTCCAGCCAGAAAGTGTCCTCGATAAGTGGATTATGGCAAAGCTAGATGAGCTAATTAATCAAGTCACTGATGGATTAGACAGATATGATCCGTATAAACCGAGCAATCAAATAATTGATTTTGTCGGTGAGCTATCTACTTGGTATGTGAGACGCTCTCGCCGTAGATTTTGGAAGAGCGAAAGTGATTCCGACAAAGAAAGCGCGTATCATACTTTGTATTACGTTTTAGTCAATCTTACTAAATTGATCGCGCCCATGGCACCGATGTTTGCAGAGACACTCTATCAGGGTCTACGAAGCGAGAACGATCCAGAGTCAGTTCACCTTGCAGATTTTCCTATCCAATTAAATTTGGATAATAAAATATTGGAGGAGATGACATTGGCACGTAGTATTGTAGAGGATGGTCTATCTAAACGTGCTGAATCGAAAATCAAAGTTCGTCAACCCCTGAATTCACTTTCAACTTCAGTGAAACTCAGGCCTGAGTTTGCCGAGATAGTATTAGAAGAAGTGAATGTCAAACGTATTATAGCCAAGGATTCCGGCGAAACAGAATTGGATATTGTCATCACTCCAGATTTAAAGCTCGAAGGCCTTGCCAGGGAGCTAGTCAGGAGCATCCAATCGCTCCGCAAAAATGCAGGCCTAGAAGTCGAGAATCGCATCAAGGTTCGATACGAAACTGATTCTTCGGAACTTGTGAAAACCTTTGAAAAATTCAATGATTTAATATCTCGAGAAGTATTGGCAGTATCGATTGAAAAAAGTCAGGATGACGGTGGATATTCTGAAGACTTGGTTATGGACGGAGACAAAATTTGGCTCAGCGTTTCTAAAGTCGCATAAATAACATTATTACAATTCATAGTGTCAAAACTCAAAACAATTGATCTAACTATATTCATAATCCCGATTATATTTTTGGCGGTCAGCATTGCTATTATATATAGTCTTGTTATGGGCACGAACAACGAAGCGCTTTGGCCCAAGCAAGCCGGCGTCGCCGTGGTGGGGGTTGCAGCCATGGTAGGGGTTTGTTTTGTTGATTACCGACAATTTAGAGGTATCGCGGCAATCTTGTATGTTCTTTCTATTATCCTGCTTGTCATCGTCGAGTTGGCGGGCAAGACAGTTAACGGCGCTATGAACTGGATTGATCTTGGCTTTTTCCAACTGCAACCTTCTGAGGTCGCAAAAGCTTTTTTGATTATTGTTTTGGCCGCTTTTTTCTCACGCAAGATGGGTAAAATCGGATGGAGCGATATTTTGACTTCGCTCTTGATTATTGCATTGCCAATTGTGCTCATACTACGAGAGCCTGATTTCGGCACAGCGATGATAATCGTTCTGATGTATATCACAATGCTTATTCTTTCAAAACCAACGCGTGCTCAGATCTTCACAATTATTCTAACTGCTATTTTGATATTATCAATTGGTGTTAGTGCCTACCTGAAGGTCAAACCATTTGACCGCTTGCTGAAAGATTTCCAGAGGCATCGTATAGCGGTTTTCTTGGATCCCGACTTAGCACCCACGAAAGAGGGGTACAATGTGAAACAGGCTCAAATAACTGTTGGTTCCGGCGGATTGTTTGGTAGGGGGCTTGGGCGAGGTACTCAGAGTCAGCTTCGCTTCTTGCCAGCATCGCACACAGATTTCATTTTCTCGGGGATTGCTGAATCATTTGGTTTCTTGGGAAGCGCCTTGTTCTTGTTCCTGTACGGATTCTTGTTGTATCGCTTAATACAGATCGGGCAGTCAGCTAGAGATAATTTTGGTCTTTTGATCGTCGTCGGAGCCGTCAGCATGTTTTTCTTCCAAGTTTTAATCAGCGTCAGTATGAATATCGGTCTTTTGCCAGTAACCGGTATCCCTCTCCCGCTCATGAGTTACGGTGGGACATCGCTATTTGTCTCGTTATTTGTAATTGGCCTTGTCCAGAGTATTCAAATGCATCGCCAGAGAAAATCTTTCTAGACACAAGAGTATTGACAAAAGATAGACGTGTGATATTATTATTGTAATTAGACCTCCGGTCTTTTTTAAGTTAGGAGTTAACAAATGTTTGCAGTCATTTCGCACAAAGGGAATCAGTACAAAGTTGAGGAGAACAAAGAATATAATATCGCTGAGATCGAAGATAGCGAGAAAGATATTGTTTTTGATAATGTCCTATTGCTCAGCAATGATAAGGAAATCTTGGTTGGGGAGCCAAATGTTGCTGGTGCAACAGTAAAAGCTGAGATCATCGGCCTCGCTCGTGGCAAGAAATTAACTGCCATGAAGTTTAAGGCCAAGGCACGTGTCAAAAAAACTTTGGGCCATAAACAGGATTATACCCGGATCAAGGTTATAAAAATTAATAGCTAATATGAATAGCATTACAAATTACTTCAAAGGGGTGTATCTAGAACTTAAGAAAGTAAGCTGGCCTACTCGCAAAGAGGTCATAAATCACACAATTATTGTGTTGGTATCCGCAAGTTTAGCTGTAGCCATAACGGCAAGTATAGACTTCGGTCTAACAAAATTAGTGCAGTTTATCATTGAGAATAAAAAATAACATGGCACCAAAAGAATCAAAAAAGGAACTCAAGGAAGAAATTCAAGTCGACGAATCTGCTGAATCAAAGCAGTTTTTGACATTGAAACAAACTGGTGAGCGTAACTGGTATGTGATACATACCTATTCAGGATATGAGGAACAAGTCGCTGATTCATTGAAGCAGAGAATTGAATCCATG
>CAZGJE010000015.1:11213-11537 GCA_964526355.1 uncultured Candidatus Saccharibacteria bacterium | reverse complement strand
TGCTGTCGATCTGCGTAACGACGGGTTGGAGCAATTGTAAAAGCGTGCTGGCGAAAAAGCTGAACGCCTTTCGACTCACGTTCTTGATATTACAGACCGAAAAGCAGTCGAAGATCTGCCCAGTGAGATCATTGCCAAGCAGGGTGATATCGATGCCATCATCAATAACGCCGGCATCATTCAGCCGTTTGTCAGGATCAATGATCTTAAATACGACGCGATCGACAAGGTTATGAAAGTCAACTTCTTTGGCACACTGTATATAACGAAAACATTTTTACCTATGCTCCTCAAAAGGCCAGAAGCTCACATTATCAACGTCTC
>CAZGJE010000015.1:0-11203 GCA_964526355.1 uncultured Candidatus Saccharibacteria bacterium | reverse complement strand
AGGCACAAATGTTCATGTCTCGGTAGTGTTTCCGGGTGCTACAAACACGCATATTGCGGAAAATTCTGGCGCTGGGATGCCTGAGCCAGCGACCGATAATACGAAACAAAAAAGCTTCCCGATGCTGCCAGCCAAGGAAGCAGCCAGAATAATAGTTGACGGCATCGAGAAAAATAAACCTCAGATATTCACCGGCAACGACTCCAAGATGATGAATTTCCTCTATCGGCTTAATCCTGTCTCTGCTACAAAATTGATCGCGAACCAGATGCGCTCGCTTTTGCCCAAATAATTGCTCGCAATCACGAAATACGAAAACACACGAAATTACGAAAAAAGAACTGAATGACCGATATAATTTATAAAGAATTATCGTACAAGATATCGGGGCTTGCTTTTGAAGTTTTTCGTACGCTAGGAGGCGGGTTGAGGGAGAAAACCTACGCAAGCGCTCTCGAAGAACCATTCAAACGGGAAGGAATCCTTTACAAGCGAGAAGTTTATTTTCCGATAAAGATTAATGACAAAGTTGTCGGCCAAAATTATTTTGACTTTCTTGTCGAGAATAAGATTGTTATAGAACTCAAAAAAGGAGGTCTGAAATACTATCAGGCTTACGACCAGTTGCTTAATTATCTCAAGTCGTCTAATTTACAGTTAGGACTGATAATACGCTTTACGATGGAGAAGGCAGTAATAAAAAGAATAATCAACATAATTTCGTAATTTCGTGTGTTTTCGTATTTAGTGATAATATTATGGATAATCAAGTTCAGGAAGTCAAAGATCGAGTTGATATTGTCGAGGTAATCTCCTCCTATTTGACGTTGAAAAAAGCCGGATCGAATTTCAAGGCCAATTGTCCTTTTCACTCCGAAAAAACTCCTTCGATGATGATTAGCCCCGAGAGGCAATCATTCAAATGCTTTGGTTGCTCCGAGGGTGGAGATGTTATTACCTTTATTGAAAAGATAGAGGGCTTGGATTTCTTCAACGCTCTCAAACTGTTGGCCGATAAAGCCGGTATTCAGCTCAAAAGTGAGAAGGTCAAGTTTGGCGACAAAGAGTTCACTTCTGACCGAAAAACTAGAATTTATGAAATCAATGAATGGACCAAGAAGGTTTATCACAAGATTTTGACCGATCATCCAAAGGCCGAAAAAGCCAGAAAGTATTTGGAGGGCCGGGGAATGAGTAAGTCGACAATTGAATCTTTTGAAATCGGCTACGCACCGGCTGCCTGGGATTTTCTCCTAAAATTCTTGTCGAGCAAGGGCTATACAGACCAAGAGGCAGTTGAGGCTGGAGTCGCAGTCAAAAGCGACAACGGCAAGATTTTTGATCGTTTCCGCGGTCGTATTATCTTCCCAATCAGTAATATTCTGGGCAATACCGTCGCCTTTACCTCTCGAATTCTTGAGGATGACGGCAAGAGCGCCAAGTATGTGAATTCTTCGGAATCTCCGATCTACATCAAAGGCAAGACAATTTATGGACTCGACAAAGCCAAATTGCCGATCAAGGAGGCGAATCAGGCGGTCGTGGTCGAGGGCAATATGGATGTAATCGCCTGCCATCAGGCAGGGTTTCGAAATACAGTGGCTTGTTCTGGCACTGCGCTGACACTGGACCAATTAAAAATATTGACCCGTTATGGCGGAGAGATAGTTTTTTGCTTTGATGCAGACAATGCCGGTCAGACAGCGATGAAACGGGCGGTCCGGATTGCTCTCGAAAACGACATGACGACCAAAACAATTTCGATAACAAAACCGTATAAGGATCCAGATGATATGATAGGCAAGGATCCAACGATTTGGCAAAAGGCAGTTGCAGAAGCCAGGCCATCACTTGAATATTGGATAGATCAATTGATTGAAAATGCAGGTAAGCTTGACGTTACAGCCAAGAAAACAATAGCCAAGGAGATTCTGCCTGTTGTCAAAGCGATCTTTTCTGATATTGAAAAGGAACACTATATCCGCTATCTGTCCCAAAAATTGCTAGTTTCCGAAAAGTCACTCTCAGAGGCTCTGAACAAGTCCAAAACTGACCGTGAGTTTTCTCATGCGGAAGTGAAAACAGAATTACCAGAAGTAGAGAAGCTCTCACTGGTTGAAAGAATTTTGGGGCTTATATGGGCCGACCCCAATTTAGCTAAGGAAATCGACAACGAATTTAATGACGTCCAATCGTCGGGGAAATATTTAGTCGATCTGATGGCGATGGCGAAGGCCAAAGAAGTAGACAAAGAAAAGATCAAGCCAGAATTTGCGGCTGAGCTCGACCAACTCACGATTACGGTTCTGAAAGATATCGATCCAGAGGCTGATGGCGCGCTATTGGAGGAGACTAAATATCTGCTTGGGCGGCTTCGAAGCGAACAGAAGGAGGCGATCAAAGATGATTTCGCTAGACGAATTCGTGAGGCCGAACAAAAAGGGGACAAAGAGTCACTCAAGAAGTTGCTGCAAGAGTTTTCAAGCTTGATAAAATGAGCTCAAACTGTTATTATAAGGCAAGTAATATTTCTTCGGATCTAAAAACTAAGAACTATAGACTATAAACTAATTAGGGGCAACTGTGGATTCTCGCATCCTTAGTAAGGCGAGACGCTAAGCGTCTCATATGCCACGCTAAGCGTGGCGGAACCTGCGGCTGCAAATAGTATGGCAAAGAAGATTTTTGTTCCCAAGAAAGAGGAAATCCTCGCATTCGCGCCCGAAGTTAATGAACTCCTGATTAAAGGCCGCTCCCATGGTTATATTTCCATGCAGGAGCTTCTTCAAGTTTTGCCAGAGCCGGAGGAGAATCTCGAAGAAGTCGATATGCTTTTTGACTACATGTATCGCAAAGGTATCGAGTTCAAAGAGGAAGTTGAGAAACCAAAAGGTATTCTAGCTTCTATCCTTCAATCCAAAAAAGAAAAAAGTTTGATCGAAGAGCTTGGGCTTGGCGACATTGCTGACGACTCAGTTCGCATGTATCTCCGCGAAATCGGCCGCATTCCATTACTTACTAACGAAGAAGAGGTTAAGCTGGCCAAGAGAAGTGAAAAGGGCGATATTTGGGCCAAGAAAAGATTGGCCGAATCAAACTTGAGACTTGTTGTTTCTATCGCCAAAAAATATATTGGTCGTGGTCTATCTCTTCTTGATCTTATTCAAGAGGGAAATACTGGCCTGATGAGGGCGGTAGACAAATTCGATTATCGCAAAGGTTTCAAGTTTTCGACTTATGCAACTTGGTGGATTCGCCAGGCGATCACTCGTGCTATCGCCGACCAGGCTCGAACCATCCGTATTCCTGTTCATATGATTGAAACAATCAACAAACTTATTCGTGTCCAACGCCAATTGGTCCAAGATCTCGGCCGCGAACCTACGCCAGAGGAGATTGCACAGGAATTGGGATTGGACGTCGACAAGGTTGAGCACATTATCAAGATTTCTCAGGAGACTGTCTCTCTCGAAGCTCCAGTTGGAGAAGAGGAAGACTCCAGACTTGGCGACTTTATCGAAGATACCAAACATGCCTCTCCAGAGGAACAAACTTCCCAGCAATTGCTCAAGGACAAGATTGGGGAATTCTTAGGGCCTCTCGCTCCTCGCGAACAAAAAATCCTGAAGATGCGTTTTGGACTCGAAGACGGTCGCACTCACACTCTTGAGGAAGTCGGACAAGAATTCGGCGTGACTCGAGAACGTATTCGTCAAATTGAGGCCAAAGCGCTCTCAAAATTGAAGAAAGCTGAGAGATCGACCGATCTCGAAGAATACTTGCAAGGTTAAAAATATTTGTTGTTTTGGTATAATCAGAGAAATAATCAGGGAGGAATTGTGGGAAACGAAGAAGAGATACTCGGGCTCAAGGGTGAGCTTGCCGCCGGCAAGAGCATTCCAGCTGTTGTAGACGCGCTGAAAGCTAAGGGTTATGACGAAGCGAAAGTCAATGAACTAATCCAAAAAGCATTGCAAAACCCTACGGTAGATCAGAAGACCGATATTGCTCCCGCAAAACATCGGATCGACCCCGCCAAAGCTTTCGTCTGGCTCGGAATCATTCTGATTCTATCAGCAGTCATCGCCACAATTGCGGCGAACTGGTCCGGTGCCACGCCATGGCTCAAGGTTCTCTATATTGTAATCCCGATGATCATATTTTATGTACTTTCCTTCTTTATGGCCAAGAGCGAGGAGACGAAGATATATGAAAGACTGACTTTTACAGTGGCTTCAATTCTCATGCCCGTGTCTCTTGGGACAATCCTTTACCAATTCGGAGTTTATAAAGAAATCAATTCCAATTTCATAGCGATCTGTTCTAGCGTGGCGGCTGCCTATTTCTTATTTTTCGAATTCTACGCTAAGCGACGCTACCTTTCTCTCCTATCAATACTATCGCTTTATGCTTCTTTTGAAGCAATCATCTTCAACTGGAGTATGAACAACGAATTTGCATCGGGCTGGTGCTCGATCGGATTCTCACTCCTGATTCTGGCTTTCGGAATTTTTCTGAAAAACAAAGACCGGCTGAAGGACTCATATTTGGCCGTCGGTACGGTTTTCTCTCTCGTCGGACTACCCATCATGATTTATCAAACGATCGATAAATACACAGATTCACTGTCATTCGAGTTCCCATTCTTCTTTGTAACGGCAGTTGGACTTATATATTTAATAATCGCGCATTTTTATAATAATTTCAGCGAAAAACTAGAGGGTGATACTACAATCTATAATCTAAAGCGATTGATCGAAGAAATTGCAGTTCCTCTTGTCATTCTGCCGATTGTTTTCTTGGGCACGACTGAAAGTTCTAGACATTACTACTTATTTATCTCTCTCTTCCTTGGCATCGGCGCCATCTTGGCTGCGGCCAGGCTCAAGATCAAATCTCTCCCACTGAGCGGGGGATTCATGATCCTAATTTCTGTCTTAACACTCGCGAGCGACTTCTTCCACGATTCAGCCAAATGGCCTCTACTTGTCATAATTTTCGGATTTCTATCAATCGCTCTTGGCCTCTGGATCAGGAGAATATACAAAGATCAGGAGAGTTCAGATTTATTCTGGGGCCTGGGTCAGGACTTGGTCCGAGAGAATAAAATTATTCACAAAGCTACCTGGTGGTCAGTCTTGCTCACAATCATCGTAGTCTGGTTTGTTATTGGCACTGCTGCCAGTTTCATTATGGGTGCTGGTATGAGGTAACGGCCTCAAGCTGGAAGGATAGCTATCTTGAACTCTTGCGCCAACCGGCCGCTACGGCCTCTTCTTCGCTGCAAAACCAGCGTTCGCCTGGTTCCGAAATCTTTGTTCTGTCATAAAATGACCCGCCTGGATTGTGATATATCTTGTCGCTTGAACTAATATTGCCCTTGATGAGGCATCCTGCCGGGGGATCGACGGGCGGGATTATCTCACCAACTTTTGCAGAACCGGTTGGAGCTGTTGATTGGGAGGCGGGAGTGCTTGCTGATACAGTCGAGTCGCCGGAAGGCGCGGTCGCAGCTTGGCATAAGTCGCCTGACCACAAGCCTTTCTTGGCCACTTTCGCCTGATTCTCTGCTGCTTTGAGTTCAGATTGATATTTATAATTTTGTTTGTTGTATGTATATTCGTGGGCAAATCCATTTTCCACCATATACTTATTGAAATTAGTGCCATCTACAAAAATATAACCAAGAAGGCGGTTATATTTATCTCTTTCTCCAGAAACGGGGTCACTTTCAAACCCTATTTTCTTGCCCTTGAGCATTTTGTCCGCTTCTGACTTAGCTAGATCCGCCAAGCATTTCTGTCTTTGATCTGTAGCGCTAAGCTCTTCTGAGTCAATTCCTATTAGTCTAACGCTCTCTGTTTTGTCATCGAAATTTATCTTTACCGTATCCCCATCGATAACACTGATTATTCCATAAAATGTCTGATCTACCGCCGTGCTCTCCTCAATATTATTTTCTGGCGCAATGGTCTCGGTGGTTGCGCCCAGTATTTGCTTGTCAGGGGAAGAATCAGTTTGGATTATCTCTGAACTGGTTGGGGTGATATGTGTTTCTGGCTTTAGTAAATTAGCCAACAACAAAAAGATGATTACGACACCAATTAGATAAACCCCTGTTTGCCTTATCCAATTTCTCATTTCGCCATAATTATATACTTATCGTGTAATTCTTTACACCAGGCCTCCTTTTTGCTATTATTTCTGTGTTCAACTTGTTCCCCGATAGCTCAATTGGCAGAGCGCTTCGCTGTGAAAGATTATATTCCTTGCAGAAGGAATTACGCAGCTTCCAAAGGAAACTTTGGTTGAAACTTCTCGGGATAACGGTGAAGGCTAAACCGTAAGGCAAGCTAATACCGTGGGAACCCCACTTTGTGGGGGCGCCGTAGAGACTAGATACCGAGACTCCGTAGTTGAAAAACCGGAGAAGATATAGTCCACGCTGCTATGAAAATAGTGGATTAGTGTAACGAAGATGTTACTGGTTCGAGTCCAGTTCGGGGAGCCATAAAAATAACTAGTCTAGGACTAGTTATTTTTGTTTATCATTCGCTACCTCAAGTTTTCAATTATAAAATCCAAAATAAAAAAGGACAAGAAGAAAAGAAGGACTATTTGTAGTCCAGCCCAATCAGAAGGAGAAGCACCATATCTGTAATCTATTCCATTCTCATAGGGGTCAGAAATTTTAGTCAGGAAAAAGAAATCAGATTCGTCTTTATTGTTTCCTCGCTTCAGAACTCTGATTATTTCTGCGAGCGTTCTTAACGACAGTCTTAGAAAGTAATAAAGTAAGACTAGGAGTACAGGGATTAGGATGATTGCGATGGCATGGTTATTCATAAAGAAAAAATAGTTACCATTATTATAGGGCAGATTGCTTAATTTCACAATCAGTTGATTATAATGGCTCTGAAACGATTACTCCTAAATTGCTCCACCAATTGGCATGTGGTAAAATAAGAATTAGATTTCTTGCATAATTTATGAGGAGGTAGTGTGAAGAAAGTTATATTTGTAATCTTGTTAGTTATTGTGGTCTTGGTAGCCATTTTTTATTTTTTTTCTCGAGCAATTCCAAAATATGAAACTTCTAAGGTGGAATCAGTTTATGGTGCAAACCAATATTCCCTTTATTTAAACCCTGCAACGACAAAGATAAACATCGGCAATATTCGCAAAATCAATTCAACGATTAGGAAAATTGAAAATAACAAGAGATTTGCCGTTTGTATTTTTGACGACAAAGCTTTTGCCGCAGAATACAAGGCTGATAACCCAGATTTCGCGACGATGTCTAAGGACCAAAAAACGGTATATGTTCAAAAATTGAGCGACCATCAGATTGCTTGCTGGGAAAGCGTTACAGGGAAAATTAATAATTTTGGAAGTAAATACAGTAGTATAAGGGAAAAGTCGGCTAAATAAGGTTCGTAGCTCGAACTTCTGCAACTACGCAGAGCCAATAAAAAGATTAGTCCTAGACTAGTCTTTTTGTTATAAACTTCTAATCTTTTTAGATTCAATTGATTATGTCAATTTTATAATATTCCCTCTTTGAAAAATATTTGTTGCAGCAATTAGCAGAATAATAAACAGGGTTGACACGTCAAGAAGGAGAGGTAATAATAAAAATAGAGAAGATTAATGATAGAATCAAATCAGATAAATTTCAAAGGAGCCAAATGGGAGAGCCAGGTTGTACTGGTAATATGGACGGAAATATTGTCCAAAATGACGATGCGATTGACAGCGGTCTTGAAACCGGAAACGAAGCTGAGTCGCCAGAAGAAAGCGCTCGACTAGAAACAGAGCGTGTTCTTCGTGACGCTATTTTGATTAGGGAGGGAGCTACATACCGTTCGAAACCAGGGGGAGGGTTTGAATTGGTTCTTACCCCAAGTCAAATCCAAAGACAACAAATGGTAGAAAAACGAGACACTGCAATGGCTCCGTATTTGACTCCATTAACTGAACAAGAAAAGCAAAAAGGTTTTTTATACAAAAGTACCCTTCCTGACGGCATGGTCGTTGCGACCAAGAAAGAGAAGTCTGGCGATATTGAATCTTTAATTTACGTCAACGGCAAGCCACTTGGTAATCCGAAGAAATTTCAAATGATACTACACAACTATGGCGGAGACTCACTTAGCGGGCACAATCAAGCAGTAGCGGAACTTAGTGATAAGCCTGAATGTCCTAAGTGCAATCACGGGAAACTGTTTGAGGTTGAGGCAGGGTCTGGTGGGACTGATTCTGCCGATAGTTGTACCTCCTGCGACTATTACAGATAATGGTGCGCGGGGCTGCGGCCAAAATTTTACATAACTTTATTGTTAGCTAGTTCGAACGTCTGCAACTACGCAGAGCCATAAAAATAACTAGTTTAGGACTAGTTATTTTTTGTTTACTGCAGGCTGGACTCGAAATAAAAACGCTGTTAAACTATAAGATAGTTATCTTAATAACAGGAGAGACAATGATAACTCAATGTAAACTTGATCAATTTGTTAAAGTTGTTGATCCAATATGGTATTTACCACTTTTAGTGACCGCAGTTCTCTGGTTTGTCGGCTACAAATACTCGAAGAAATATTTTCGTGTCATCGGATACATTATCGCTTTTTTAGATTTATTAGTACTTTATTTGGGATGCGCTTTGCTAAGTGGGCTATCCTGACCACCAACAATCAGTATGCCTCATAATATAGCTCGAACTTTTGCAAAACCCAACGGGTAACCTTTGACTCCCAAAGGGTCCACTTTGTGGCTACGCACCTGCCTCTGCCTACCGGCAGACAGGTGCCAGTAGGTAGGGAGTGATAAAAATAGCTTGTCTCAGACTATATTTTTTTTGTAAAGAGAAGGCTGGACTCGAACCATAGATATAAGTATGATATCTTAAAATTAATCATCATTTAAGATATAGGAGAAACTATGGAAAAGCCAGGAGGCCAGGGATACGAAGGGTGGACAGCTCCCCAACCAGATCGTACACATGTGCCAGTTGATCAATTACCCAACGGTGTCATCGGTGCCAAGGATAACGGTGATGGGACATGGGATTTGTCAAAGGCCGGACTGACAGGGCAAGCTATGCTTGACCAACTTAGCGGAAGTCAAGAACAAAAATAGATTCGCCAGATACCAGCAGTTACTTCATTTTCCGGCTCAGTTTTTTAATTATCTGTACTATATAAAAACCACCAGCGCATGTGCGTCGGTGGCAGGTTTGGGTGTCGGACTATTTCTTCTCCTTTGCCTTGATCTTTGCTATAGCCTCAAAGGCATAGAATCTGACTGGCTGGGCCGGGTCATTTTTTGACAAAGTTGTGATTTTTGCCAAAGCTTCTACGCAGTGGTGTTCTCCAAGAGCCATACAAGCGATCAGGCGGACGTCAGAATCAGGGTCGTCGAGCAATTTGATCAGGGGTTTTTCGAACGCTGGGTCAAGCAGAGTGATGCAACTGCGTGCGGCAGCCTGACGGACAAACCGGTATTTGTCACTCATCGCTGCGATCAAGATCGCATCCCTGTTCTGACCCTTGGCCATTTCTTCTGAGAATTTGCCGATTTCAGTGACGAGGTATTCGCGGACAGGCCATTTGTCGCACTTCATCGTGTCGCAAAATGGGATCAGTGGTCCGTTCAAGATGTAATTTTGCAATTCATCAGAACGGTACCTCGCCTCGACCACTCTCGCTTCCTGGGCGACGTTGATCGCTTTGATGTCGGCCAAAGCTTTCTCTCGGACTTTTTTGCTGGTTATCATCTTGATGCCCGGGAAGTAGAGATTTCTGGCTGGGTCAACATATGCGCCAGCGTATTCGCCTCTGACAACCTGACGAGCTGATTTCGGCAACGGACTGGTCATCGCGCCATCGAACCGGCCATTTTTGTAACGTACCCCGTAAGCCCTGACCCCAGAGCCCCAGTCGTTGACCCAGAGCTGTCCGGTGTAAATAACGATAGAAGCCCCGTCGGTGTCATAGCCTGCCAATCCATATTTGACAAGGTTTTTCATCGAGGAAACTTCCGTGGCCAGCCCCTTTTCATTTAGGGCTTCGCTGGCCTGTGCCATGTTGCACAGGCATAGGAAAAGAACTGTTAGAAACGTGGTCATCAATCGCATCGAGCTACCTCCACTTACTCACCGCAAGCTCGCTGGCTTCGGTGGCAACACTGGTCTAGGCGATTATTCGCCCAAATCAGGTTGACACCAAAGAAGTTGTAAACGTATAAACGTTTTATTACTAAAACATAATATTTCCGTTAATGCAAGATTGAAATAGAAATGCACTCATCATTTGACAAGGAATTTCATATTAAATATAATAGTTGAAATGCTGCAATATATACGCAAAAAGCGAAGAGTCCCCATAATACAATCGATAATCCCATTTGATATTAGATAGCCCCGCAAGGGCTATTTTTTTATGATACGAACTTTCACAATCTAGGGGGCAAGGAAATGAAGACACGGCATCTGGTTAGTGTTGATGATCTGGGAATGGACCAGATCGAGGTAATTATGGCGCTTTCGGCCGATTACGCCAAACGCCTGGACAAGAAAGAAAGGATCGACAAGATCCTCGAGGACATGATCGTAGCAACTATTTTCGTCCAACCGAGTACCCGCACCAGACTCTCGTTTGAGTCGGCGACCATCAAACTTGGTGGTCATGTCATCTCTGCGCCTAGCGCTGCTACCGATTCGTCCTTGGCTAAAGGCGAAAGTATAGAGGACTGTATCAAGACTGTACAGGAGTATGCCAATCTGATTGTCATGCGTCATCCACTTGTCGGTTCTGCCGCAAGGGCCGCCGCCGTTTCCACAGTGCCGATCATCAACGCCGGTGACGGGATAGGCGAGCATCCCAGCCAGACCCTGCTTGATATCTACACGATAAGACAACGGCTCCACCGTAGCAACGAGCTGAATATTGCCATCGTTGGTGACCTCTACAACGGTCGCACGACTCACTCGTTGATTAAGAACTTAAGCCTCGACACGAGTAATCAGTTCTATTTCATCTCTCCTCCAGAGTTATCGATGCCAAGCTACCTTCGGGACAGGCTAGTCGCTAACGGCAACCGTTTCGAGGAGGCTACTTGTTATCGCGAATTCTTGCCGAAGATAGATGTTTTCTACATGACAAGAATCCAGCGGGAGTACATGGAGCCGGAGGAGTATGAAAAG
>CAZGJE010000014.1:7492-11552 GCA_964526355.1 uncultured Candidatus Saccharibacteria bacterium | reverse complement strand
AAATATATGACTGAAGAATCGAAAAACAATTTGCCAAACTTCGTCCATCTCCACGTGCACAGCCACTATTCCATGCTTGACGGCATGGGCAAGATTCCTGATCTCGTCAAGAAGGCCAAATCCGATGGGCAAACCGCACTGGCGCTGACCGATCACGGTGTGATGTATGGCATTATCGAGTTTTATGAAACTTGTCAGAAAGAAGGAATCAAGCCAATTATCGGAGTCGAGACATACATCGCACCAAGGAAATTGACCGACAAACAGCCCTCCGTCGACGCCAAAGCTTACCATTTAATCCTGCTGGCCAAAAACGAAATTGGTTACAAAAACCTGCTTAAGCTAGTCACAATCGCTCATCTCGAGGGCTATTATTACAAACCTCGAATCGACAAAGAGACGCTCAAGGCCCACGCCGAAGGGCTTATCGCCTGCTCGGCCTGTGTCCAGGGCGAAATTCCGCGCAAATCCCTAGAATCGCTCGATGAGGGCCGAAAGACGCTCAAAGAATATTTGGAGATTTTCCCGAAGGAGGATTTCTACCTCGAAGTTCAATCTCACCCCAACACTGTCCAAGATCAAGTCACCGTCAACGAGAATATGTTCAAATTGGCCGCGGAATTTGGTTTGAAAACCGTTGCCACCAACGATCCACACTATGTTAATACGGACGATGCAATCGCTCAGGATGCCCTCCTCTGTCTCCAAACTGGGCGTCTGATCTCGGATACAAACAGAATGACTATGACCGGAGACGACTATTCCCTGCTTACTCGCGAGCAAATGTTCAACAATTTTCCTGATCATCCTGAGGTGATGACCAACACTCTCGAGATAGCCGAGAAGTGCAATGTCAAAATTGAGCTTGGCGGAATCATCATTCCTGATTTTCCGATCCCCGATGGGTATGATCTTGATTCTTGGTTCCGACACAAATGTTATTTGGGGCTCAACTGGCGTTACGGCAGCGAGAAAATTGAGGAGAAGGACCTGCCGACCGACCGAGAAGTTACGGCAGCTGATATCAATATTAGCGAAGAAATCTGGGATCGTTTTGAGTATGAATATGGCGTCATCAGCCATATGGATTACCAGGGATATATTCTGATCGTAGCTGACTACGTCCAGTGGGCTAAGGATCACGGTATCGCCGTCGGCCCAGGCCGCGGATCGGGAGCCGGATCGATAATCACCTATTCTCTCAACGTGACTGATCTTGATCCGCTTGTCTATGGCCTACTCTTCGAACGCTTCTTGAACCCTGATCGTATATCGATGCCTGATATTGATATGGACTTCGCCGATGCTCGCCGTAGCGAAGTGATTGAGTATGTTTCCAACAAGTATGGCAAGGACCACGTCGCGCAGATTATTACCTTCGGAACGATGGCTGCTCGGATGGCCGTCCGCGACGTCGGACGTGTTCTTGGACTCTCGTACACCGAAGTCGACACGATCGCCAAATTGATTCCGGCTGGGATGAAATTGCAAGAGGCTCTTGAAGACATTTCTGAGCTCAAATCTTTGTACAACTCTGACGCCAACGTGAAGCAGTGTATAGATATTGCCAAGAAGCTCGAAGGCGTTGTCCGCCATTCTTCAATGCACGCTGCCGGTGTAGTGATATCGAAAGAGCCACTCACCGAATACTGCCCTCTCCAGGAAGCACAGAAAGGGGATATCTCGACCCTAACTCAATTTGAAGGTACGGTCATCGAGCATCTCGGGCTACTCAAGATGGACTTCTTGGGGCTCTCCAATCTCACGATTATTGAGAATGCTCTCAAAATAATCAAGAAAACCAAGGGTGTCACAATCGATTTAGCCACGCTCCCCCTAGACGATAAATCCGCCTACAAAATCCTTGCCAAGGGGGAAACAATTGGCATATTTCAGCTGGAAAGTGACGGCATGAAGAGATACTTGAAAGAGCTCAAACCGACAATATTCGAAGATATTATTGCTATGGTCGCCCTTTATCGTCCAGGACCGATGCAGTGGATTGACAAATTTATCGCTCGCAAGCACGGCAAAGAGCCTATCACCTACTCTCACCCCAAGATGAAGTCAGCACTAGAAAACACCTACGGCATTATCGTCTACCAGGAACAGGTGATGCAGATGAGCAAAGATATGGCTGGATTTACCGGCGGGCAAGCCGATACCCTGCGAAAAGCTATGGGTAAGAAGATCAAAGAACTGATGGAAAAAATAGGCAAAGAATTCGTCGAGGGATGCGTCAAGAATGAAGTCCCCCGTGAGACTGCCGTCGAGCTCTACAACGCGATGCAAGATTTCGCCCAGTACGCCTTCAACAAATCGCACGCTGCCTGCTATGCCATGATTGCTTACCAAACAGCCTATCTCAAAGCACACTATCCCTCAGAATTCATGGCCGCCCTCATGACGTCCAACAAGGATGATCTTGATAAGCTCGCCATGGAAATTGACGAGTGCAAACGAATGCATATCGAAGTAATGGCGCCGGACGTGAATGAGTCGTTTGTTGATTTCGGTGTGCTCAAAGACAGCGCTGATATTCGCTTTGGCCTCTCAGCAATCAAGAATGTTGGGCAAATGGTGGCCGAGGAAATAGTCGAGGAGCGCAAGAAGGGAGAATATGCCAGCCTGAAGGACTTCCTCGTGCGCCTTTCAGGCAAGGTCGTGAACAAGAAGGCTCTCGAGTCTTTAGCTATGGCTGGGGCTTTATCTCCTTTTGGCGAGAGAAATCAGCTCATATTCAACATGGAGAAGATTCTTGCTTTTGCCACAAATGTTCACAGGATAATCACAAACAATCAAAATTCTCTCTTCACAGACGAAAACCCCGTCGACCAAATGAGTATTGATCTCGAACCAGCAGCTCCAGCCGACAAGAAAATTATTCTGACATGGGAACGTGAACTTCTGGGCATGTATATTTCGGAGCATCCACTGGCTGACGTAGGTCCATTGCTTGAGAAGAACCGCACGGTCAAAATTTCAGAGATTAGAAGCTCAGATGAAAATAAATTTGTGCGTATCGCTGGAGTAGTCACCTCAATGCAAAAAATCCTGACTCGGAGTAACCAAAACATGATCTTCGCCAAGGTGGAGGATATGACCGGCAACGCTGAGGTGCTTGTCTTCCCCAAGATGCTTGAAACATGCACATGGCTGGCAAATGACAAGCTCGTGGTTGTGGACGGATTTATTAGCTACAAAGATGGCGCTCTCAAAATAGTCTCCGAAGGAGTCTACGAGCTAAACATGGAATCTGCCATCCCGGCCTTCACAGTCCGCGAGAAGCGTCGTAGCTGGGGGGGGAAAGACGGAGGAGCAAATGGACAGGGAGGCTACAAAAGTGGTGGAAATGGGGCTTCTGGCGCCTCTGTGACCCCTTCTAACCCCGCCATCGCTCCGGTTTATGACTTCGGCCCCAAGAATCTAAAATTGACCATTCCCGCAGAATGGAGCAAGGAGCATCTTCTAGAGCTCAAGGAGATTTTCAATGCTCATCCCGGCGAGTCATCCGTCCTCCTCTTACTCGTTAACGGAACAGCAAAGGAAGTTAAAATCAAAAACAAGATCACAATTGATCCTGTCCTCCTAAATAAAATCAAAAAACTTATCGGCAAGGATAACGTAGTTCAGTTCTAAATTATTGCACCAACTTGCCCACAACTGTGTAACCCGAGAGGATGCTATCGTAATGCTTGGAATGAAATACTGACGACTGATCCTGACCCGCAGCGAACCCATAATGCGTGCCATTACGGAACACTGTGCTCATATCATATACCGCTCCATCGACAGCCACATAGGCTGGTTGACCACTCTGACCGTCGTATTGGGCCAAGCTCGAAGTAGTGAATGTCTTTTCTGCAGTTGAAACGGTTGTGTCAGTGCTGACTGATGCAGGCGTGTCAGAAGTAGAAGTAACAACGTTTGTACTTGTTACAGAATCTGAAGAGACGGTTTTGGCTGGAATCTCATAAAACCGATCGATATACACAAAATAACCGAAAAAGGCGCTGAAAAATAAGATGAGAAGTATTTTGAAAAAAATATTCCACATTCC
>CAZGJE010000014.1:0-7482 GCA_964526355.1 uncultured Candidatus Saccharibacteria bacterium | reverse complement strand
ATTTAATAAAGCTTTCTGTAATGGAAGAAATGGTATTTTGTTATTTTTATTCCACATTCCCCAACGTTTGAGAGCAAAATATATCGAGACCGAAGAATGAATCGTGAACACAAACAAAGTAATTATATTCAAAAGACCGAGATGAAACTTGGACGCGGTGCTTGCGCTGATGATCCCTTTCGTCATGCCATATCCGCTCACCAAAAGTAAAATCATACAAAAAAGCAGGATCCAGGCAGTTAATCTATTCGATTTGGTCAAAAAATTCATGGTGCCTTTATTTTCCTAAACTTAGCTGAGATCTAACTGAGTTGTTGCCCCATCGCCCTGTTGACAGTTTTCGGTCGAACCGAAGCGATGCACTGTTGGGCATAATATGGGTCCGGGATATCTTCGATAATAATATCACCCTCTTCCTTGGCGCCAGCCGTACGCACAATCAGATCTCCGTACTTGAGAACCGTTTTGAAAAATCCCTTTGTCTCGCTTGAGACGTCGAGTATATTGGCCAGATCAGTTTCATAAATTTTCCGCTTGAAAAATCCCTTCTGGCAGATATAGAAAACTCTCTCGTCAGTGATTATCAGCACAGATTCCCTGAATCCATAATACTTGCTCCAAAAGTAAACTACTCCACAAAGACCGACAACGATTGCACTGATATATGCCCAGACGACGACATGGGGGAAAAGAATGAATACGGCCGCCACAAGTACCAAAATCAATACAACACGAAAACCAGCCGGGTATATGACATACGGATGCGAGTTGACCACATCAACGATCTTTTCTTCTGGCCGTTGGCCCTGAAATGTAAATTCATCTTTTGATTGCATAAATATATTATAACAACAATTTTATTATTTTCTATTCTCAACACAAAAAGCTCGGGGCCTTACCCGAACTTTCTGTGTTTTTGTACGTCTCTGGATCCTATTTACATCATCCCGTCGTATCCACCCATACCGCCAGGCATTCCTGCCATAGCCTCTTTCTTCTCTGGTTTGTCGGCCACGACTGCCTCGGTAGTTAGAACAAGCGCTGCGATAGAAGCTGCATTTTGAAGAGCCGAACGAGTCACTTTGACTGGGTCAATCACGCCAAATTTGACCATGTCTCCGTACTCATCAGTCAGGGCATTATATCCTTCTCCGGCCCTCATTGATTTGATTCTTTCAATTACGATAGAGCCATCAACACCGGCATTTTCGGCAATTTGCCGGAGAGGTGCTTCGAGAGCCTTCCTCAAGATCTCAACCCCAACTCTTTCCTCTCCGGATAAGACTAATTTGTCCAATGATTTGAGAGCGTTGATCAGAGCGACTCCGCCGCCTGGCACAATTCCCTCTTCGATAGCTGCCTTGGTCGCCTGAACCGCGTCCTCGACCTTGAATTTCATCTCTTTCTGCTCAGTCTCAGTCGCTGCGCCCACTTTGATGACGCCAACACCACCTGATAATTTGGCGAGGCGTTTGTTCAAGTTGCCCTTGTCATAGTCTGAGGTAGACTTCTCAATCTGGAGTTTGATTTGAGCAATCCGCTCCTTGATTTTGGCCTTAGTACCCTTACCTTCAACGATCAAGGTACTCTCTTTGTCCGCCTCAACCTTGCGGGCTTGACCAAGCTGATCGATTTTCACATCCTCGAGCTTCTGACCCAGATCTGCCGTGATCACCTGGCCACCGGTCAGAATAGCAATATCTTGCATCATCTCTTTGCGTCTGTCGCCAAATCCTGGAGCTTTGATTGCTAGGACATTGATTGCTCCGCGAAGCTTGTTCACGATTAATGTAGCCAGAGCTTCACCTTCGATATCTTCGGCAATAATTACGATCTCCTTCTTGCCGCTCTGAGCGATCTGCTCAAGCACAGGCAGGATTTCCTGGATTGACGAGAGTTTCTTGTCTGTCAACAGAATATATGGGTTATCCAAGACCGCTTTCATAGAAGCAGTATCGGTCACCATGTACTGTGAAATATATCCATTATCGAACTGCATTCCCTCTACAACTTCCTTATCGAGACCGATTGTGTTGGAGTCCTCTACCGAAACAACGCCGTCTTTGCCGACAAGCTCCATAACTTCCGAGATAAGCTCACCAATCTCGGGGCTACCGGCAGATACCGTCGCGACCTGAGCAATCTTTTCCTTGGTCGAAATCGGTTTGGAATTGGCCTTGATAGCCGCTACAACGGCTTCTGTGGCCTTTTCGATGCCATGTCGGATTGCGATAGGATTTGCTCCTGCGGCCACGTTCTTGAGGCCTTCATTGATAATCGCCTGAGCCAGGATAGTAGCCGTGGTTGTGCCGTCGCCTGCTACATCATTGGTCTTGCTGGCAACTTCTTTGACTAGCTGAGCCCCCATATTTTCAAATTTATCCTCAAGTTCAATCTCCTTTGCAATTGTGACACCATCATTTGTAATTGTTGGCGCTCCAAAACTCTTCTCCAAGACAACACTTCTACCTCTTGGCCCGAGCGTAACTTTGACCGTATCAGCCAAAATATTTACGCCTTTTTGTAATCTCTTTCTCGCTTCATCTGAAAAACTAATCGTTTTGCTCATAAAAATCTCCTCTTATTTAAGTATTCCCAAGACTTTGCTCTCTTCCATAATCTTGTACTCTTTGCCTTCAATCTTGATGTCGTCAGCCCATTTTTCAAAGACAACCTTGTCTCCAACTTTGACTGAAAATTCGTACTTTTTGCCCTCTTTGAGTCCCGTACCGAGCGCAATCACTTCTCCTTCAGCTCTCTGCTCTTTGGCAGTGTCTGGAATGTAGATACCGGATTTGGTCTTGTCCTCGGTGAAGAGAGGCTTGACCAGAATTCTGTCAGCTAATGGTTTTAGCATAGTAGCTCCTATTATTTAATATCTTGCATGTTCAAAACTAATACGAAAATTTCAAAATGTCAAGTCGACTTTACATAAAAAGCGGCGAAGATGCCAAGGGGGATGCATCAGTCGCCGCAGATTGCATTCTATCCAAATCACTCTCGCAAGTCAACGGTCAAAACAAATAAAATACCCCTCACTTCAGAGATGAGTGAGGGGGGAGAAGGGGCTACTTGGCAGTCGCGTAGATCGCGAACTTCAGTACGGCCTGACCTTCGGGGCAAATAGCCAGGCCACAGATAGCCTGTGGAGGGAAATTCGAGTCACAGAGAGGAGCAACCGTTGGCTGTCCCTGCCGCTTTGACTTGGCAGTGCCGATGAAAACGGCCTTGTGAAGGCCAGATCGACCTACCTCGGCGAGATACGCCGTGATGAGACGCTCCACCTTGCTGCCTTTGTCGGCGAAGCTCCCGGGGAACATAACTGACGGTGGAGCGGGATCGGGCGCTCCGTCGGAGAGGGCTTCCTCTCGCTTACCCTGCGATTTACCGTTCTTCTTCGACATAATACCTCCCGTATCGAGTGTGATTTGGCGCTTGGGTATAGAGATTTTTTACTACAAAATTACTCTTGGGTCAAGATTTTGAGTTATCCTCAGGCCCTAAATTTGCAAAAAAAAAGCCAAATGGCTAAGATAAATTTAAACAAAAGATAGTATCTCTAAAAAAAACTCCAATTAGATCAAAATGCCTGGGAGTTTTTTCGATTGTATTAAGCAAATATTTCAATATAACGGGAGAGGAAATGGCCAGAAACAAATTTATCTTCGTCGTGGGCGGAGTCATGTCATCGGTAGGCAAAGGTATTGCTGCCGCATCCGTAGGCACAATTCTCAAGTCTAAGGGATTCAAGGTCACAGCTATCAAGTGTGACCCGTATGTCAACGTCGACGCCGGTACGATGAACCCGACTGAACATGGTGAAGTATTCGTACTCAAAGATGGAGATGAATGCGACCAGGACATGGGAAACTACGAGAGATTTATCGATACTGATCTGACCAGATTGAACTACATGACGACCGGACGAGTTTATCAGTCGGTCATCAATCGTGAACGCAATCTTGAATATGGTGGTAAATGCGTCCAGGTCGTCCCTCATGTCCCAGAGGAGATAATTCGACGTATATGGGCTGCCAGCCGCAAAAATAAGGCCGAAATTACAATTGTCGAAATCGGTGGTACTGTAGGTGAATACGAAAATCTTCTCTTTCTCGAAGCTGCTCGTGAGATGAAAATGCAAAACCCCAATGACGTAATCTTCATGCTGGTTTCCTATCTGCCGATTCCTTCCAAGGTTGGCGAGATGAAAACCAAACCGACTCAACATGCCGCCAGAGAGCTCAACGGTTGTGGTATCCAGCCTGACTTTATACTCTGCCGCAGTGATTACCCAATTGATGACAAAAGAAGAGAAAAACTGGCCACCTTCTGCTCTATCGAAGCCGAGAATGCTATATCGGCGCCAGATGTGGATTCGATATATGATATCCCAGTCAATTTCGAGAACGAAAAACTGGGAGAGAAAATCTTGCATCACTTGCACTTGAGGCCAAGGCAGAAGGATTTGCTAGAGTGGCGAGCATTCGTCAATAAAGCGAAGTCAGCCACCAAGGTGGTCAAAATCGGTATTGTCGGCAAATACTTTGAGACCGGAGAGTATTTAATGTCTGATTCCTATATTTCTGTGATCGAATCAGTCAAGATTGCCGCTTGGCATCAGGGGCTCAAACCCGAATTTGAATGGCTCTCCTCTACCACCTACGAAGAGGATCCCAAGAAACTTGCTGAGCTCAACAAACTTGACGGCATCATTGTTCCTGGTGGGTTCGGCTCACGCGGGATTGAGGGTAAAATCGCTGTTGCCAGATACTGCCGAGAGAATAAGATCCCTTATTTCGGGCTTTGTTATGGAATGCAAATCGAGACGATTGAGTTCGCACGTAATGTCTTGAAACTCAAAGGTGCTCACACAGAAGAGATTGATCCCAAGACTCCATATCCAGTTATTCACATTATGCCTGATCAGAAGGCCAAATTACGCAAGAAAGATTATGGCGGATCGATGAGACTTGGCGAATACGCCTGCGAGCTCACTAAAAGCTCAATCTCTTACGAAGCTTACAAAAAATACTCTAACGACCCGTCATTCCCCGTTGTGATGGAACGCCATCGTCACCGTTACGAGCTGAATAATGATTATCGCGAACAGCTCGAAAAGGCAGGCCTCAGAATCGGTGGTGTCAACACAGAGAGAGATCTGGTTGAGATTGTAGAGGTCAAAGATCATCCTTTCATGGTTGGGGTCCAATTCCACCCCGAATTCAGCTCTCACGTATTGAAACCTCAACCTCTCTTCATGGCCTTCGTCAAAGCAGCATCAAAATAAGCAGGCTGGTTCTAATAAAAAATGCTCTCGTCGAGATGACGGGGCATTTTCGTATAGATATTAAGCCCAACACCTACAATCTGCATAATTCAACACGGGCATGAGAGCCGTATGTTGCATTATCCCATTGCATATTAGTAGGCGTTGTCCCAGTACCGGACCACAAGATTCCGCTGCATCTATTTGCTGATCCCAAATCACCTGTCGCACCTTCTAGCAGCACCTTCAGCTGGTAAGCATAATTCACGCCGTTCTCAAGAAGAATATAGCCATACCTTGAATACAAACCGCCGCCGTGATTTATATTTTGACCTGTCTTTGGATCCTTTGGCAAAGCAGGTAGAAATTCAGCCATTTTATCCTTGAACGAGGTATTGGCACTATAACTCACAGTAGAGGGTGGATTCACACCTGGATCGTAGGAACAACCAGCAGTTGTAGATCCAGTGATGAAAAACCAGGAACTGTCACAACCGGTGTCGGGGAAGCCGCCTGGGGCAGAATATCTCGGAGTTGAGTCCCTGTTGAGATCAACATTGGGAATCACACCATATTGATTATAATACAACTGCATTGCTTGAGAAATTGTTTGTAGATCGCTTTTCCTAACCGCATCCCTCGCTTTTATTTGTGCGCTAGATAGATTCACTACGACCACGGTCGCCAAAATACCGATAATAGCGACTACGACCAAGAGTTCAATCAGAGTAAACCCTCTCTTTCTTACCATTTCCCCTCCCAAGGTTCAATTTATTGTCTAACTATAATATTAAACTATTGATCAATAGTGTCAACAACGATCGCCCCTAGAAATAAAAATGCCCTCGTCGAGATGACGGGGCATTTTTATTAGAATCTATTTACGATCTTACTTGATAGGTTGTTCTACACCCTTCATGGTGAGACCAATTCGGCCTTTGGCCGCGTCGACTTCAGTCACCTTGACTGTGACGATTTGACCAACTTTGAGCACGTCTGAGACTCTTTCGATTCTCTGCTCAGCAATCTGAGAGATGTGGATCATGCCATCCATCTTTGGAGTGATCTGGAAGATAGCGCCGATCTCCTTGCCGGTCATACGATCCTTCTTGATCTCAATGATCGGTCCAGTCAAAACTTCGCCAGGAAGAATTTCGCGCATCATGGATTTGATGATCGAGATAGCCTTGGCACCCATCTCAGAATCGATAGAGGAAACCATGACAGTACCGTCATCTTCGATATCAATAGAGATAATCTCTTTGCCGCCACAGTCCTCAACAATTTTCTTGACGTTCTTGCCCCCAGGTCCAATAAGTTCGCCAATCTTGTCTGGATTGATCTTGATTGCCTCGATGCGTGGGGCATATTTTGAGAGTTCTGCGCGAGGCGCAGGGATAGCGGCCAAGATAACTTCAAGAATCTCAGCTCGACCTTTCTTGGCCTGAGCGAGAGTGTCTCGAACGATATCATAAGTCAGCCCGGCAATTTTGGTATCCATCTGAATAGCAGTAATACCGTCAGCTGTACCAGCTACTTTGAAGTCCATATCTCCGGCAAAGTCCTCAAGTCCCTGAAGGTCTGAGAGAACTTTGTATTTGGAAGCGTCTTCATTCGTAACCAATCCCATCGCGATACCAGATACTGGTTTCTTAATTGGAACACCAGCATCCATGAGGGCCAATGTCGAACCGCAGGTCGCAGCCATCGAGCTTGAGCCGTTTGAGCTCAAAATCTCAGAAACAAGACGAATTGTGTATGGGAAAGAATCTTGGTCAGGAAGCATAGGCTTCAAGGCCTTCTCGGCTAGGTAGCCATGGCCGATCTCACGACGTCCTACACCTCTAACTGGGCGAACTTCGCCGGTAGAGTAAGGTGGGAAGTTATAGTGATGCATATACCTCTTGGTGCTCTCACCTTCCATTGTGTCGATCATTTGCTCAAAACCAGGAGAAGCGAGGGTAACGACGGTCAAAGCCTGTGTCTGGCCACGTGTGAAGAGAGCAGAGCCATGTGGACGAGGTAGCACTCCCACTTCGACGTTGATTGGGCGGATTTCCTCGATCTCTCGGCCGTCTGGACGAATACCTTCATCTAGAATCAAATGGCGGATTTCTTTCTCAACGAGCTTGGCGAAAGCGCCTTTGATCTCAACCTGCTTGTAGGTACCTTCGAGAGAAGCAAGCGCTTCATCTTCATAGGCCTTGAGTTTGGCT
>CAZGJE010000013.1:0-12133 GCA_964526355.1 uncultured Candidatus Saccharibacteria bacterium | reverse complement strand
AAAGTAGACCAAAGGAGACGGCACATAGATTTATAATTGATGATGCTGGGGACATCAACCAAGATGGAGAATTTAATCTTCGCGATATATTTGAGCAGTTGAAGGCAAACAAGAATAATGAGTTAGCGGAATTATGTGGCGATAGTAAGCATTCGGCGGGAGATTTTCGAAGCAAAGAATGTGTAGAACTTCTAAAGCAATCCGATATTGTCGTGACAAATCCACCATTTAGTCTGTTTCGTGAATATCTAAAGCAGTTAGTCGATCACAATAAAAAATTTCTTATTATCGGCAATATGAATGCTTTAAAATATGCTAATATATTTCCCTTGATAAAGAATAACAAAATTTGGTTAGGTAATAATTATAAAGTCAACGGTGGTGCAATGTTTTTTGAGATACCTGAAGAGATCGCAAATCTGGATCAAGTTCGCGAGATTAAGATCAATGAAAGCGGTAAAAAGGTTTATATCACTAGGGTACAAGGTATCCGTTGGTTTACAAATATAGATCATGGTCGACGTCACCAGCCGCTGCCCCTCATGACCGAAGCTGAAGTAATCAAGTTTGTAACAAAAAAACCATTTATTAAATACGACAATTATGACGCGATAGAAGTATCGCTGGTAAACAATATCCCAGAAGATCATGATGGCATGATGGGTGTCCCAATTAGTTTTTTGGATAAGTATTCTCCTGAGCAGTTTGAAATTGTAGGGTTGGGCCAAGGCAGCTTGTATAGAGAGATGACTCCAAAAGGATTGAATAGGGAATTTGTTGATAACTACTATAAAAATGGAGGCACAGGATCAATTAGCGAAGACCATCCAATTCTTGGCTATTATAATGAAGATGGTAAGGCCACTATTCCTTATATGAGAATAATTATTAAGCATCGGAGAAGAACGATATGAAAACATTTTTAAAAACCGATATCACAATTAAAGAAATTTGCGACGGGTTTGTCTATAACGAACTTGAAGGCAAGGGATTATTTGGTTTGTCCGGAAAATTGACCATCCAGCCGGAATATCAGCGCAATTATATTTACGCATCTGATGGCGGCAAAAAAGAAGTGGCGGTCATCGATTCTGTTTTGAAGGGTTATCCAATCGGATTGATATATTTTAATAAGGTGAGTGGCGATGTTTTGGAAGTTTTGGACGGACAACAGAGGATCACGAGTCTTGGGCGGTTTGTGACTGATATATTTGCTGTCAAAGATGAAAACGGACTAGAGCAGTATTTCGGCGGTATGGCAAAAGACAAACAAAACAAGGTTTTGGAATCCAAACTGCTGATTTACGAATGCGAAGGCACGGAAAGCGAGATAAAAGAGTGGTTTCGGACGATAAATATTGCTGGTGTGCCGCTCAATAATCAGGAGCTCTTGAATGCGGTGTATTCGGGGCCGTTTGTGACGCTCGCTAAGGAAGAGTTTAGTAATAGTCAGAACGCCAATATCCAGAAATGGAGCGCGTATGTGGCGGGAAGCGCCAATCGGCAGGAGTTTTTGGAACGCGCGCTGGATTGGGTGAGCAAAGGCAACATTGGTGATTATATGAGTCGCCATCGTTTTGATAAGGATATTACAGAATTGAAAAACCATTTTAATACGGTGATTGATTGGGTGTCGAGTGTGTTTAGCGATGTTGAAAGCGAGATGCGCGGGCTCGAGTGGGGCCGACTGTACGAAGAGTATTATGGGCAGGCGTATGATCCGGCGAAGGTTTCGGCCGAGGTGCAAAAACTCTACGGCGACCCGTATGTCAAAAATCGCAGAGGTATCTTTGAATATGTGCTCGGCGGTTCCGAAGACACAAAATTGCTCGAGGTTCGTGTTTTTGACGACGCGACGAAAAAGTCTGTGTATGCGGCGCAGACAGAGACGGCGAAAGCCAAGGGCATATCGAATTGCTCGCATTGCGCTATAGGACACGGTGCAAACAAGAGCAAGATTTGGGGATTGGACGAAATGGACGCCGACCACGTAGAGGCTTGGAGTAAGGGTGGTGCAACTTCAATCAAAAACTGTGAAATGCTTTGCAAAACCCACAATCGAGCAAAAGGGAATAGATAAAATAAAAACAAGCCCAAGGTGCCTCGGGCTTGTAAAAATGCTTTACTAGGGCTCAGAATTCCTGCTGACCCGACTGCAAATTCAGAAAATAGGAATACTTGCCGGGGCCTTTTAAGTCGGAACCGATGCACTCTTCATGCTTTTTTAAATGAATAAGTTATTACTTTTCGATCGGTTACGTTTCCAATGCAACGGTTGCATATTGTCAGGATGGTCTTCGCCACCCATAGACACCGGAATTATGTGATCGATTTCCCATCCATAATCATGGCTAATATTACCGTATGCAATAAAAGCGATCCAAGAGCCATAGCGATCTTTTCGATACTTTGTCGGGTCATACCCATATACAACTTGTGCCTTAGCCCATATCTCCATAATGTTAGTATCACTTTTCATATAATTTCCTTTTTTAAAGTGCGCTGGCACCAGCGTCAGCTGTATTAAACCGAACAAAAGGCGAATAGGCAAGATCACTTATTCACAGAACTAAAAAATTATTTGCTGGATTACTAATTTTGCGTTAAATTAAAAGGAGATATAGTTAAGTGAGCCACATTATGTATAAAATTTCACCATCGGATTTCGCTTATCTTTATGAAGACTGCAAGCTCTGTTATTGGCTCAAGATTAAGCACAATGTCATGCCACCGCCAGGGATATTTCCTGGAGTATTTTCGACGATGAATTCGATGGTTCAAGGCCAGATGGTTGGCCATAGTTTGAAGGAGTTTGGCAAGGATTTACCCGATATCAAGGTGGTCAATCAGGAGGGCTCTGTCAAATCGAAGATGGTGGAAGGAACTTCCGTCTTTGTGGCCGGCAAATATGATTTGCTCTGCGAAAATGGCGATGGCACATATACTATTGTAGACTTGAAAATCAGCAAGCCCGAGGTGGATAAAATTGATAAATATAAGACTCAGCTGGGGGCGTATAAGTATGGCCTGGAACATCCATCGGAAGGCGATACAATCAAAGTGACCAAGCTGGCTTTGTTGATTTTCTATCCGGCAAAGGCAGAGTTTGGCGATGATGGCGCGGTGATAGATTTCCCGGCCAAATGGCTAGAGATTCCGATTGATGATTCAGGATTCATTGCCTTTGCTCGAGAGATTGATATTCTCATAGCTGGTGATGCGCCAGAAAGTAGTGAAGACTGTAAGCTTTGTAATTATCGCAAAAAGGGTGAGGAAATTTCTCGTCATATAAATAGTTCAAGTGCTGTCACCGATGAAGCCCCCTTCTAGCTAAAAAAATATTTACTTTATACTTCCCAACCATTCAGTCATCACTATACTCATCACCATACTCATCATTTGTCGTAGATTGCACGCTATCGCTGCTTATATACGAGAATTGCTTGTGTGATCACGAACATAATTTCTATTTGAAGCCGAAGTGATTTAGTAGTTTCTCTTGTTGCGGAAGATAGTCGGTGTTCAAACACGCGACAAAAGGAGCGATCCCTAGATTCTGCGCAATCACGGCAATCTCTTCTTTGCAATTATACGGGTAGACCCAGAGCGAGAGCTGGATTTGGTAGAAGCCAGACTCCACCAATTTGTGCCGGAAACAATCTCGCTTGTTTTTGAATGATTCTGGGATATCCCAGCAAACCAAATGCCAGACACCATCCCATTCCTCTTTTTCTCGCCAATCGGCTATTACAATATCCTCAACCTGGATCTGCTTCAGCAGCCCCAGACCTTTTTCTGTTAGTACGATTTTTTCTCCAGAAAGGTAAATGATTTTGTCATTGAACATTTTATCGATTATCTTTTTGTATCGATACTTTTTCTCGGAATTTTCTGGCTTGAGTAATTTGATTATGTTGGGCGCGACAAGAGAGGCGGCAATCAAAGAAAGTTTTCCAATCACAGAGAGAACTTCTTTTTGGCGCTTTGTTATTCTCATTTTGCTAATTATACCAAAACGATCCATTTTATCGTAGATTACACGCTATCGCTGCTTATATACGATGTTTCGTTTATGGTCGGATTGGAATACAATAATGTTAATATCATGTAGACGACAATCACGGAGGTATATAATGCTTGGTAGACTTAGGGAAATTCAGATCAATAACAAAATAGTAAATCTACTCGACCGGCCAATTATTGTTGGCCATGAAGTTGACGAGAATGACAAAGTTATAAATTTTATTATTGAGGTTTCTGATTCTGTAAGGCATTCCGGCAAAAGCTTCGAGCTAACTCTATCCAAGAGGCAATATATTCTATTCTTGTACCAGAAGCTAAACAAAAGACGATTTGTGAAGTTACTTGGTGCGATTATAATAGCGCTAGGCTTGATATTCGGTAGCATGTCTTTGGTTTACTTTGGAGGAATTTTTTCTCTGATCTGTGACTACATCTGGTTGTCTAGTGCAGGGGGGAGACATAGCTGGCGAGAATATCTGGCAGCATATGTTTTGGGAGTTCTGACCTTCGGCTTGGAAAAGGGTATCTTTGCCGGGTCGGCCGTTTTGATAATATATATTTATCTGATCGACCCCTATTTCTTTCTTGAGCTAAACCCAGGTAGCGGGCTTGATATAGATCAGATCCAACATCTCAAGAAAAAAGAAGTTAAGCGTTAGAATTAATATTTAAGCAATAAAAATCATTGAGAGGGAAAAATGAAAAAATCAATTATATATATAATATCTTCTGTAATTATTGCAGGATTAGTGTTCCTGTCGGTATATTTGTTTGCGAATAAGAAAAACAACTACGAAAGTAATCATGTTTGTCCAGATCACTGGACTAGCTATATGAAGAATTCTTTTACTGTAAATGGCACAACATTCGAACCAAGTGCGGAGTATGTAGAGTGGGTTAAGAGTAATTGTAGCGTAAAGCCAGAAATTCTTGATTAGCGAGCCTCGGTGATAAAGATAGGCATAAGTAAAATTATCGACAGATTTAGATAAAGGAGAACGCATGGACTTTGTTGGGGGTGTTGTCACCGGGATCGTTATATCGACTATCACTTGTCTGCTCTGGCCGAAGAAGAGAGCTGAAGCGGGGGTCAAAGAGAAAATTGTGTATATGTCTACGGACGAGGCGGAGAAGAGTGAAAATCTGGCCAAGCTCGAGCAAGAATTGTCGGGTCGGGACAAGATTACCAATGCTGAAGTGGAAAAACTTCTGGGCGTAAGCGATACCACGGCCACGCGCTACCTTGATGATCTCGAAGCCGCAGGCAAGATTGCCCAAGTCGATGCTGGGCCCGAAACGTACTATCAAATTATCAAATGACATGCTAGTCTCTATCGGATCACCGGGTGACCCGATAAGCGAAATATTGTGAATGTGAATTAAAATCTGGCCTTGGGCAATGCCCTAGGCCAGTTGATGTGTGGACGGAAATTCGTTAGCGTGACAGGTCGGCCAGGAGCTGCCTCCAGTTCCTGAAGCGCAGGAACGGTATGGGCGGGGCGTACGGGGCGTGATGGTCGCCGTATTTACCGTAATCGCCACCGATCCTGCTGTCGGGCATGATCAACCTCGCAAGACTTTCCGCGATGTCGGTCGTTTGCTCCATAGTTGTGAGTATGGGAGCAAAACCGACAACAACTTCTTCGATGTTGCTGCTTGTCCGCTCGTCATCGGCGCCCTCCATGTCTTTACAGGACGCGATAAGGAGTCTGCGGAGTTCATCCGCAAGATTGGCTGTGCACATTCTTCTACCCTCCCCTCGTGCTGGCTGAATAGCGTTAGTGAATCGCCAGGCATTCGAGTGATGCTATTCAACCACAAATAGGGTAAATAAGCAAGGAACTACTGCTTCTATGTCTTTGTCTGTCTTGTTTCGTTTATGTCTCGATTGGGCTAAAATATAATTTATGGCTCCAGACAAATTTAGTGCAATTTGGGTTTCCCATTCATCGATCAATGACTATCTTCGCTGTCCGAGGTTGTATTTCTTGAACAATATTTATAAGAATCCCAAGACGGGTCGAAAGATTTCCCTGACCAATCCACACTTGGCGCTAGGTCAGGTGGTCCATGATGTACTCGAGTCGCTCTCTGAGCTGCCGGTAGAGAAACGCTTCGATATTCACTTGAAGGTTTTGCTCAATATTAAATGGCAAAAAGTTCATGGCAAGCTGGGCGGGTTCAAGGACGATATGGAGGAAATGCAGTACAAGGATAGGGCGCTCTCGATGCTTGGAAACGTAGAGAAAAATCCCGGGCCGATATTGGAAAAGGCGATCAAGCTCAAGCAAGATTTGCCCTGGTATTGGCTGTCGGAAAGGGACAATATTATACTTTGTGGCAAGATTGACTGGATCAAATATAATTCTGAAGACGGGACGGTAGATATCATTGATTTCAAGACTGGGAAAAATGAGGAATCAGGGAATTCTCTACAGCTTGCTATCTACCGGCTGCTACTAGAGAATTGCCAAAAACGAAAAATTAGCAGAGCGAGCTATTGGTATCTGGACAAGGGTGAGATAGTTGATTTTGATCTGCCAGATCTTCCCGAATCAGAGAATAGGGTGATGGAAGCAGCACTCAAGATCAAGGAGGCTCGCCGTAAAAATGATTTTGCTTGTGAGCGCTCTGGCTGCTATGCCTGTGAAGCGATGGAAAAAATTGTGAGGGGTGAGGCAGAATTTGTCGGCGTCGGCGAATACAACAAAGAGGTCTATCTAGCCTAGGCTTAAATATATATTTCTTTAGTACTAAAAAACGGCCTCGAGAGGCCGTTGGGGCGGGGCAAGCTATCGGTTGTACCAGGTCATGACCAGCGCTGGACGAGAATTCACTCCGGCCGCTTTTCCGCGGTCGTTTGTGAAGACAATTACCTGTTTGATACCGAATGACCAGTTGTTTTTCTTCACTCCCAAAGTTATCGGGACGCAATCCGCCATGGGATAGATGTCCTTGTACTCCAGACACTCATACCGATCCCAACCGTTGAAAGCCTGAAGGCGGAAATAGCTGGCCGTCAACTCAAGTTGCCAGTTGCCTTCGGTGTCTGAGTCTCCGAGGGGATAGCTTAACGCTATCTCTGGGGTAACGTTGAGGAACAAATTTAGCTCATTGACTCCCTTGATGTTGGGAATGATGCCGTGTTCTTCGAGACCGCAGAAAGTCATCGCGTTGCCCACTGGTTGGCCGGGCGATCCCTGGTAGTAATATTCACCCAGAAAGTTTAACCTGGCGGCTGGGATGACCATCCAGTTTAGGCGGGTCTCAAGGGTGAGATCACCCAGGTAGGATTTTCCAAGCGGGTAGATTACGCTCACGTTGATAGGCGTGTAGTACTTGGTCTTCGTGATGATGCCAGGTGTACCGGGCAAATCATCTTTGTGGACGGGGACGTCCCGGATGTAGAGAGGCATGTTGTCGACACCGATTTCGCTTGAACCGATACGCATGCCGAATCGTATTCCTTCGTCTTCTCCGGCCAGAGTGATAGTGGGCAGTAGAGCAAAAGCTAACACTGCCAAAGTGAAAAGGTAACGCATGGTATGTACCCCCCGTTTGAATTTGCCCATTCCATGGAAACATATCTATACGCCAATTGTGACATTTTGTCAATGTGGAATTAGCAAAATGATTTTGGCCATTAAAAAAGCGACCCAGTGTAGGGTCGCCGTGACATTATTTTTTCTGTTTGTCGAGATATACTTGCGCTCTCAGCAAAGTGCAGTTGAGCTGGATTTCCTTATTCTTGCTGCTGCTTTCCAGCGCATCAAGTACGTCCAGCACATCGTCTCGCTGATCGGCCATGTATAGCGCAACTGCTAAGTTGTAGAGGCAGGTTGTCCTGTTCGGATCAGTCTTGCCGCAATCCTTAGCAATTTCGAAGAGTCTGTCCGCCGGTGCTTGGTAGTTCCCACCGATGATGGCGGCGGTAGCCAGCGCAATATCGATCTTCACCTGAAATTGGCTGGCAAAATGGTCGTAATACTCCTTGACCTCCTCGGCAACCCTGTTGACACTTTTGATATCCTTCTTGCCGATATAGCCGCAGATCAACATGAAGTAGGCTTGACCAGAATGGTCCTTGTCAACCTTCTTCCGCGACATGTTGATGACCGCTTGGTAATCTCCCTCATCCATCTTTGCGTTGGCGATGAAGACGAAGGAGTTGGTAGCAGTGCAGTCGTAACTTAAGGCCATATTGGCCATAGAAGTCGTGTTCTTGGTAACTTTCCTCTCGATATTGTCGAGTGTTACCAGACCGTCATAACCATATGCTCTTGTCCGCAATGACTTCGTCATTTGGCGATATTCATCCCGAGCCTTGGCGATAGCCTTTTCGGTTTCCGGGGAATATGCTTTTCTGCCGTCAAAATCCTCCCTGTGCAAGACGGTCAAAATTCTGAAGAAGATCAGGGCAGCTTGAATCTGAGGATCAGTTTTCGCTTTTTCGGCATAGGCTTTTTGGTTGTAGCCGTTGAATATGCCGCTGCCGCTCTTCATGAACTCCTTGAACAGCTCTGCGGCCAGTTCGTCAATTTCGTCGTCGGTCCTGTTTTCTTTGTTTTCGACTATGACGACAAGTTTCAAGGCCAGGTCCAGGAACCCAAACTGTGTCTCAATGTTGCCCTGACCGACGTAATCATCCGGCCCAAAATCGGGCCACTTCACCGCTTGGTCGGAGTATGCTCTGGCGATGTTCATAGTTTGCTTGGCTTTTTCTACATCAGCAGCAATACCGTTTCTCCTCCAGCGGTCGTATGCCTCGATTATTGCTCGGAAGTCGGCTTTGAAGGTTGTCTTGCCTGGGTCTTCGGTGACTCCCAACAGGACATAGATGATACTCGACCCATAGGAAGTCGCAAGGTGCTGGTATATTTTCTGGCGATTCTTGCTGATCTTGCGCTCATAGCTTTGGGCTAATTTGATTCCTGCCTGAAGCCCCTCGAGAAACTCGACGCACTCTGCCCAGTTTACTACCTCTTCGCTGGTCAGCTCGCGTTGCTTGCTGATTTGCTCATACAACTCGGCAGCTCTGGCGAAATTTGCCTCTGGCTTTTCTGCTTCTTTGCCTCTGGTCTCATCGGCATAAAGGAAAAACCAAAGTGGGTTTTGGGCGTCGTCCCGCATGTTCTTGCGAAGCGTCTGCGTCGAGTACTCCCGTTCTTTGCTTTCGAGAGTCACGAAGTAACCGACGGTGGTTTCTCTCGGTACTATCAGAGTGTTCAGGAAATCACTCTTGGAGAGTCCAAGCGCCTGGCATTGCGATAAGGCGAGGCTAAACAAAATAGCCAGCAGGATGGTCATGGTCTTCATGTGTTGCTCCTTTTGACGGCTTGTCAGTTCGATCGATGATCGGACCGTCTGATCCGCCAAAAGGAATTGTCAAAGTGCTAAAAACATATTCTACCCTTAAATCTAAAAATGTCAATGAAATAGAGATGGCGTCGCTGATTGGACTATGAGGCTAGAATGGAATACAATAGGGGCAATATGGCGAAGAAACCAACAACAATCTATCTATGTGATCAGTGCGGCAACGAATTTCCTGTCTGGGCGGGTAAGTGTTCCATGTGCGGCGCTTGGAATTCCTTGAAAGAACTCAAAATTCAAAATTCAAAAGGCAGAAGTTCAATTCAAAATTCAAAATCTTTAGAATCACAAAAAATCTGTGACATTGAAGTTCATGACAATTTTCGGCTAGAAACAAAAATCGGGGAATTTGATCGAGTCATGGGCGGCGGTATAGTGCCCGGATCTATCACCCTGATTGGCGGGGAGCCGGGAATAGGTAAGTCGACCCTTATTCTTCAGGTCGCTTCGTCTGTTGGTGGGGTGATGTACAATTCCGCCGAGGAATCGGCCCAACAAATCAAGATGAGAGCTGATCGTCTTGGTGTGGGCCAGAGTGATATACTGCTCTTGTCTGAACCAAATATTGAGGCTGTCCTTGATCTGGCTCGCAAAAATCGACCGAAACTATTGATTATAGATTCAATCCAGACGGTGACTTCAGACAATTATGACGCGACAGCCGGGAGTATCGTCCAAGTGCGAGAGTGCGGGATCATCCTCCAACAATTTGCCAAAAGCACCGGCATTCCTGTCTTTGAAATCGGTCATGTTACCAAAGAGGGAAACCTAGCTGGGCCAAGAATATTGGAGCATTTGGTTGACACGGTTCTTTATCTTGAGGGCGAGAGATTCAATGACGCGCGAATTTTGCGCGGGGTGAAAAATCGCTTTGGCGCGACTGATGAAATCGGAATATTTTCGATGCAGGGCAAGGGCATGATGGAAGTATCCAATCCGTCTGAACTTTTTCTCTCCGAACGTCAGGAGGGGCCAGGAAGCGTGGTGACAGTAGCTTTGGAGGGGACTCGGCCACTGCTGGTCGAGATTCAAGCGATTGTCGTCCCGACCCATTTTGGCTATCCCAAACGGACTAGCTCAGGCTTTGATTTGAATCGCCTGAATTTGTTGGCGGCAGTCGTCAGCAAAAATGGCGGACTCGATTTGTCCAATCATGATATTTATTTGAATGTGGTGGGTGGTGTGAAGTTGAAGGAGCCAGCTGCAGATCTTGCGGTCTGCGCCGCAATTATTTCATCCGCTCGCAACAAAAGCTTCGGCAAGGATTCTTGCCTATTTGGCGAAGTGGGGCTGATGGGGGAGACCAGAAACGTGACCAGAAAAGCAGAACGCGAGAAGGAGTGCAAAAAGCTTGGTTTTGCCAATATCAAAGTAGACTCGATCCGAGAATTAAATAGCAAATTGGGCACGAAATAGATCTATATTAAGGGGCCGTGAAAGTATTTGAATAAGTACTCGGAGTGTTGCCGGTTGAATTACTGCTGATAGAAAAATTGTAGATTTTACCGGAAACTAATCCTGTCAAAGAAATTTTGTGTGTTAGCCCTACACTTGAATTGGGCGAGGTCACAGAAGATATGCCTTGGGCGTAGTAGGCGATAGAGCCGTAGCTCTGATCTTCGGTGTCCCAGGAAATATCGACTGACCCAGCGACTCCGTCTTTGACTGATACATTCGATACAGTCGAGCCACTTTCTGCTACAACAGTGACATGAATGTCTGTCGAAGCAGTTACGTTGTTGTTGTCTGTGGCCCTAGCGGTAAGGGTGTATGATTTGGGGTCTAGCCCCTTGAAATTATATTGAATGGAAAAGGGCGAGGTAGAGGACGCGCCTATAGAGACTCCATCAATGAAATATTCGACACTTTTGATTCCGCTGGACGATTCGGCTGTCACATTCAGATTAGTCAAACCAGTTACCGAGGCGTTATTCGATGGAGAGGAAATAGTGATTTTGGGGGTCATTGCTGCTACATCACAGGTTTCTGTCGGCACATTTCCAAACATACCATTGCCAATAGCCCAATCGCGAACCGGATTTTCCCAGTTTGGATTGTCTGGTCTCTCGGAATGAACAACAGTAATGCTTCTGGTATCTACCAATTCAGCTGCAGTCCCTGCCGGCGCAATTTTGTCCGTGCCCTTGCAGAGGTTTACGATCTGATGAACATTGTCCTGATCGGTCGGTATCTGCCAAGCGGCGAATATGTCAGTAGTTGTCTCGGTAGAGAACTGATTTGTCTTTTTGTTTGACCACTTTTCAACATTGACACTTTGAATCCCCGCTGGGACTGCAAATTCCTCGTTTGGCGTATCTCCGAGTGCTTTTACCATATAGTTGTGGAAGATCGGACCTGCAAGGACGGAGCCATCAGCGCCGCTCTTCATTGCAACGGCGTTGCTATTGCCAACCCAGACTGCAGTCGCTAGAGAGGGGGTATATCCAACTGCCCATGCGTCCTTAAAGCTCGATGTGGTGCCAGTCTTGGCGGCGACAGTCCGATCTGGGAAATATAATGAAGATCGGGTGCCGAATACCAAGCTTCTGGCATCGTTGTCCGAGAGAATGCTAGAGATCTCAAAGGCAATTTGGGGGTCTAGGACTTGATTTCCTGTGTTTTTCTCTGGTTTGTATTCGTAAAGAACTTTGTTGGTCGAATCTGAAATTTTCAGAACAGACATCAGGTCGTGTTTGACACCGCCGTTAGCAAAGACTGAAAAGGCACCGGCCATTTC
>CAZGJE010000012.1:0-12314 GCA_964526355.1 uncultured Candidatus Saccharibacteria bacterium | reverse complement strand
GAACGTGACGAAGCGGTCAGGCTCTCTCTAGAATATATTATCAAGACTTGCCGCAAACACTCTGTCACTTGTTCGATCTGCGGCCAAGCCCCCAGCGTCTATCCGGAAATCACGGAAATGATGGTAAGAGCTGGCACGACTTCTGTTTCTGTTACCCCTGACGTCGTTCTACAGACCCGCAAAGTTATCGCCTCAGTCGAGAAGAGAATATTGCTTGGAAACATTATAGATCGCTAGGAAGATAGGAATCTCAAAAAACTGGTCCCGAGCTTTGACTCAGGCCAGTTTTTGTGTTATGAAAATAGTACGGAGGTAACACCATGGTACAACAGAATGGTTTCGGTCTCGTCGGTTTGCCCGCGATCCACATCGCTGATCAGCTTGACGGCAACTCGCTGTCTTGCTACCCGCCGGCCAACGGGCAGGTCGCCTATATCGGCTGGGCCGATGTCCCTGGCGTGATCGTGGCCGAATGGGAGGATGACCAGGGCGTGCGGCACGAAGGCCAGTTCAAAATCTCTGGGTAAGGGGGCAAGATGAGTAAGCTTCCTTCTTATTCGCCAGATGAAGATCTGCATTTCCTGGCTTGGATTGGCTTCATGATCACCCTACTGCTCGTCGGCATTTTCTATCGCCGTCGCAAGAACTAACGCCCCTGCTATCTAGCGGGGCGATTTTATTTGAATAATATCATCCCAGGAATTTAAAACGTCGAACTAATTGGCCGTTAAATTCGACCTCGTCCAGAAACATAGCGGAGGGTCGAGACCATAGCTTATATTCACTTTCATAAAGAGGTGTATACATTATCATGTCTTCCAATGTCTCGCTGTGTTTTGAGGTACCGATGACTCTATATTTACCGCCTTTGTAGTGTTCGTAAATACCGGGCTTGACGGCTGGTTGTTCTTCCTGGACAATCTTCTCGGAAAAATAATCGAATATTTCTGTCAAAGTTTTATTGAACTCCAGATGAGGCTCGGCATATCGTTTGCGACTTTCATGGCCAGAGTCCTTAGCAAAATAGATAATATTGCCGGAGATTGAAAATTGCATCGAGTAACATATTTTATCAAGGGCTTTGACAATTTTTGCCTCTATGCTCTGGCCCGTTTCATATTCATTCCAATAATCTTTGAATTCATTGGCTATTTTAGCAGGCAATATAGAGAAAATTTTGTCTGCCGCTATTTTTTCCTTCTCAATTTTTTCTTTTTTCTCCTTTTGCCCCGCTGGCCAGCTGTCGCCGGTATAAACTTCTGGTAAATCGTGGATCAGAGCGATTTTGAGCGCTTTCTCGAGGTCAAAGTCGAGCGCCAATTTGTCCTTGAGCGCCATCACCATCAGGGCGAGATGCCAAGAGTGCTCGGCATCATTTTCTCGTCTAATCTTGTCGGAGAGGACAGAGATTCTTTCGACCAATTTAAATTTCTCTGCCTCAACCAAGAAATTCAATATTTGTTTTAACTCTTTTTTCATTAATTTGCTTCGTATGAATCCTGCCATTCCCAACCCATTTCTTGATACATCGGCTTCAGCCGTTTTAGCAATTCCTGATAAAGAGGGATAGTTTCAGGGCATTTCTCGACAACTGCCTTCTTTGGATGTGGCGCGATCCACTCCGGATGGTCGAAACTAGAGTTACCCTTGCAAACCATTTCATGAATTCCCTCAATCTTGTCGATCGCATTGACTAGCTTGGCTTCTTGGGTCTCCTTGGCCTCGTATTCTTCCCAGAGCGCAAGAATTTCCCGTCCAGATTTTTCTGGGAGGGAACCGGATATCTCTATCATGGCGGTTCTTTCTTTGTCTGCCTTCTCCTTTTTGCTGACTTTGCCGGTATAGACGAGAGAGCTGTCGGTGTCGCCAGCCAGAGCCTCTGGTAGATCGTGGATGAGGGCCATCTTCAAGCATTTTGAAAGATCAACTTTCATCTTCAGTTCATCTACTGTCACCATTACGAAAAGGGCAACTTGCCACGAGTGATCAGCCGACGATTCCTTGACCACCATTTGCGGGGTATTCAGAAATCTCTTTGTTAGTTTGAGCTTGTTGGAAAGCTCAAGAAAGTCAAAAATTTTCTCAAAGTTGTTTTTCATTTGACAATTGATAATCCAATTATTCCCAATAATATCACCACCATACCGCAATACTGCTGGAGCTTCAGTCGTTCCTTCATGAAGATAGCACCATACATGGTCACGATCAAGGGAGCCGATGAACCTATCGCCGAGACAATGGCGACGGAGCCAGTATTTAGGGCCTGATAATAAAATAGTACACCGATTGAGACAGTGATTGAGACCAGAAATAAATATGATGTTGTCATACCATCAGGCAATCTTAAATCAAATTTTTTAGTCCAAAATAGTGAGATGAGCGCTGAGATTAAGATCACTGTTTCTACCAGGAAGGAGGTGAAATATGTACCAAAATGTTGTGTCGGTATCTTGATCAAGAAGAAATATATTCCCCAAAATAGCGCAGCCAGTAACGCTAGACCAATTCCGCTCTTTTTATCGAAAAGGTGAGAGTTTTTAAAATCACGGAAGTTTATTGATATTAGAATTATGCCGAGGACAACAGCGAGAATGCAGAGAAATTGAAAGATATTCAATTTCTCATGATAAAAAATCACAGCAAAAAGTGCAGTGATCAGGCTGTATGAAGAAGATATCGGGCTGACAATTCCCATTTTGCCCAGGTGGAGAGCCTTGAGGAAGAAGAGAAGAGGGAAATATCCAAATACTGCAATTAGCAGGGCATACGGTAGATCTGCCCAAGAGCTTACAGCGGGGAAGTTGAAGGCCAATATTATTCCCAATATTATCACATTGAAAACGCCGCGGAAGACGATCACTCTCTCTGGCCCAATTTTACCAGTCGGAATCTTGGAAAAAGCGCTCGAGAGTCCGAGCAACAATAGTGCAAATAGGGCCATAAAAACAGGAGAGTTCATACGCTTTGGGTCATCACCGGTGGCGCCACGACAGCGGGAATTGCTTTCTTGGATCTATAAAAGAAATACCCGACGATGGCAAAAGTTGAGACAGGTGACAGCCATTGTGGAATTTCAGCTCCAAGCCCGTCTAAAAGCATAATAGCCCCCAGAACAAGAACTGAATACATCGCTCCATTTTTGAGATATATATATTTCTTGATCCTGTCTATGTTACCAATGGTCAACTGTCTGACAACAAGTGCGCCGATACCGTTGCCGATTAGTATCAAAGGAACGGCTAGAGTGAAAGCAAAAGCGCCCAGTACTCCATCTATCGAAAAGGTAGTATCGATAATTTCGAGATACAGTATCTTGGAGATATCAGAAAGTCCGTTGTTTTGCGACAATAGGACTTTCTCGCCCTTTTCGGCATTTTGTTTGAAGCCATGAGTGATGAAGAAGGCAGTTGATCCAACCACTGCACCCAACGCGATCATTGGGTCTTCCTTGACTGTTATAGAGACGACAACAGTCAGGATTATAGAGATAAGGGCGTAAAACCAAACACCGTTTTTCATAAAAAATTGCTCAGCTCTTGGCAGCCCAAAATTCTTCTCTTCGAGAAAGAGCCAATGGAAGAATAGAAAGACCAAGAAGATACCGCCTCCCGCTAACAGCATTGGGGAAGAAAGCTCTATCGCCATTTTTATCTGGGGGTCTGAGCTAAATGTAGCAGTCAGTGCACCGATAGGGCCAAGATATGGGTTGACGACCCAGACAATCACCCATGGCAATAGTCCTCTCACTGCGAATACGGCGATAATGAGACCCCAGGTCAGAAACCATTTTCTTGCCCGTTGACCCATCGTGGTCAAGACTTCAGCGTTAATAATAGCATTATCGATGCTAGAGATTGTTTCGAAGAGGCAGAGTCCACCAATGACCAGAATTACATTTAGTATTTCCATAGCATTCCCATTTATTTCTAACTATTCTAAAATTACTCCGAAAAATCGATTTCATCAAGACAAAATTTGTCCTCCTGACAATTGCCGCTAGAGGTGCTACACTTTTGACAAATCCGAGTGGATTAAAGGGAGGCGAGCATGTGGCGTTTTTTCCATTGCAAAGTCGTGGGCAGAGTTGAAACCGCTGTCCGCCGACATCTGTCGAAAACCCTGGACCCGAGCCTGATCGTCAAGAGCATCGTCGCAGTTCGGGAGGCAGAATTTCTCTGTCAAAATTGTGCCAAGAAGCCCAAGACCATCCTGGTCAAGACAATCTACCGATCGAAAGGCAGGGCTCCTGAGAGCGCAAAAGATTTCTATTGTTGCCGCGTTTGCAACAACGTCAAAGAAGTGCCCAATCCGCAGGGTGCGAAGCAGTGAACACAACCGCCCCGAATCTTCGGGGCGGATTTTAGAACCTGAGCTCTTTTATGTCGTGAAGTTCGAAGCCATATTTTTTGTAAATAGATACATGGCCATGGTGGCCAGAATCTTTTCCCTCCAGACCCAGGAGTTTCAACCCCTTCTTCACATCTGCTTCGCTTTTTGCCTCAATCTCAAGCATCGGAGGGATCATCGGCCACTTATCAATCTTGAATTCAATCCCATCTAGAAAAAATTCTTGCTTAATATCTTCTTGGTAGAATTTATCAAAATAAAAAGAGAGTTTGGAAAATAATTCAGCTGTTTTATCAAAATCGCTCACTTCGACTTCAATTTCTTCGGTTCCAGAGATAGAGTGATCTCGCCTCGATTTGTAGCAGATAGTTGTCTTCTCTCCGTCGGTCCTGACCCTAATCCATTCATGGCAGCCGTTTGGGTTGATATCGAAGACCCAACGTCTTTGGAATTTCTCTTTGTCCACTTTGGCGCCAAGTTGAATCAACTTTTTCTTTATCTCTTCCGGATCGATATCGAGTATTTGAGTCTCATATTCTTTTTGCATTTTCTTCCTGTAATTTCTTAGATTCGGCAAAAATTGTTTCGTATAAATCATCAATAAATTTGTCTTCTATCCCAGATTCCCTGGCTTTTTTTTTCTATTTCCCCAAGATAGTTTCTTCTCTCTCTGGCTGATATGGAGTCAACTCTTGTTCTTTTTTGATCTGGCCAATATGTTTAACCACCTCAAAGCGCCTGGCTAGCGATTCGACTATTTCATCATCAATATTGTCAATTTCAGTTCGTAATTCTTCCAAGTTCATTTTGCACTTTCTTTCATAATTACTAAATAGTTTGCTGTCAGTATGAGGCCGCCTCCGATAACAATACCTAATGTGATTGGCTGATGCAGGAAAATCATGGCCAGGATAGTGCCGACGATCGGTTCGAGCAGCATGATTATACCGGCATCGATTGCCCGGACCTTTTTGACACCATTCAAGTAAAAGATATTATTCATTAGCTCTGCCACGATGCCAAATAGTGCTAATGCCCCCCAGATGAGTGCTGGAAAATTGAAATTTAATCGGGCGAAGTTTGGATCAGAGCTATATTTTGACATCATAAAGAATCCGATAAACAGAAAAAGAGTCATGAATAATCGACTTATGAAGTATGTATTAAGGGGAGGGTTGTTGTTCTTTGAAGCATAGCTGCCAATTGTGACCCATCCAGAAAGACCAATCCCGCCCAGTAATGCCACGATTATCCCTGCCAAAGTGCCCTGCAAGTGGAATGGATTCACCAACAGAATCATCCCCCCCAGCACCAAGATACAAGCCCAGATATCTTTTCTCGAAATCTTTTCATTCAGAAAAAGATAACTGATTAACATTGTCCACAACGGTTGGGTATAGAGTAGCAGCACTGTCATTGCTACAGAAGCCCCTAGTTTCAGGGCTCCGAACTGGCACAGGACGATTATAGCTTCTACGACCCCGAACCACATAAACAGTGAAAGAGTTCCTTTTCTAACTTGCCACTGTTTTTTTGTAATTACAATTGTGATTAGTATAATTAGCGAAATGAGAAACGGAATTATTGAGATCTCGAGGAGAGACAGTCCAAAGTTTGATAAAACTTGCCCACCGAAGACGACAAGGCCAGAGAGAGTACCTGCGATCGTAACAAACCAATAATATTTTGAGATTTTAGGCATTAATGATCTTTATTAATTCTTCAGGTTTGTCAGCGATAAAGTCAGGAAGTTGCATTTGGAGCTTTTCTTTTCTATGAAATCCCCATGTCACGGCAATTGTTTTGACATTGGCTTTTCTGCCATCGATAATATCGCCGATTGTGTCACCGATATAGTAGAAATCTCCGCTCGGGTATTCCCTTTTAAGTTTCTCGATCTTTTTTACTTTGCTTATCTCAATATCACAGCCTATGACTGCCTTGGCAGAACCAATTTTTTCCGATTTTAATTTATGAGTAACGGCCGAGGTTAGGCATGAGGTGACGATGAAAATCAAATTGCCTTTTGACAGGAAATCGAGCGTTTCTTTGATCTTCGGAAAAAGCTTGACCTTGTCTGTATTATAGCAATCATCTATCGAAGTCTTTTTCCGGTGAATAAGGTTGGCGACATCTTTTGACACACCATGTTTTTGAATTTCTTCGAAAAAATTACCGTCATAGAGACTGGCGAACTCCTCTGGATTTTCTATCGGGACAAGGCCATAGGGAGCGTAGTATTTGTTCACAAATTTACAGACTTCACCGAGGGAGTCGACAATTACGCCATCAAAGTCAAAAAGCAATATTTTCATACTATTTATGATCTTTCAGATATTTTGCCAGTTTACGAAAAGACTTCGAGCGTTGAGAGAGCTGATTTTTCTCATCAATTGTCATATCGGAGATTGTAACTTCTTTACCTTCGTGAATGAAGATTCGGTCATAGGGCATGGGGTCAAATTTGTGATCATCAGAATGGTAAGCTTCATTAGTGAATTCTCCTCGCATTTTGCCGTCAAAAATCACAGGTTCTTGACCAGGTTCACAATAGCCGGCGAAGGTCTGGAAAGAAGCATTTCTTGATCCGCCTTCGAGTAGCTTGAAAATACCCTTATATCCAAGTGTGCGGAAGACAAATTTTGGGGAGGGCCCGGGGAAACCGTCATAGGCTTCGAAGAAAAGGCCAGTGTCTTCTAGGACGATCGGTTTATTTAATTGGTTTGCCAATTTCTTCGCGGCCTTTCTTGCTGTTTCCTCGACTGTATCATCGTTGTCCTCCTCGTATTTGCGGTTTTCCCATTCGACGTCAATCCCGTACTCTGCTAGCAGATTTTTGACCTCTTCGTACTTGCCTCTATTTGTGGTGACAAACGCTAATTTCATTGTTTTGCCTTTTGCTTACTCACTTATTCACTTGCTCACTAATCTTATGCTACCAAGGATTGAAAAAATATTCTATTCCTGCATGCTGGACTGGCGGATTTTTATTTTAATTTTTCTACGAAGTTTAGGATTTTCTCGCTCAATATTTCTGGAGCGCTCAAAACGATAATGTGATTTGTCCCCGGCAAAATATCCAGGACTGATTCTGAGATCAATTTATTAATTTCCCGGGCCTTATCAACGCCAAATATTTTGTCTCTATCTCCGTGGATTACAAGCGTTGGCACTTTAATCTCTTTCAAAACTTCTCGTCCATCAAAGTTGGCCATATTTTGGTAAGTATATATCCATGATCTGAGCGAAGTATGAGTAATATCTGCATACATCCTCTTCATATTCCAATCTCCCAATTTGGCAAAATCTCTATAATCACATTGCTCGAAGTCTTTTTTCGACATAAACTTAGTTTTCAGTATGTAGTTTAGTATCGGAAGGATAGGAAAGTTTAGAAGCATGAAGGCGCGGAGGCGGTTTGGCGCTTTTGACGCTGTATCTACAAAGATAAAGGCCTTAGCCAAATTGGGGTATAGTTGTTGGTAGCTCATCGCTACCATCCCGCCAAAACAGTGAGCTACAATAATAAAATTATCTATTTTTTCTTCTGCCAAAACTGAATTTAGGTCATGGGCGAAACTCTCGAGTCTGTAATCAAAGGCTTTTTCCGGGCGGTCAGAGAGGCCATGCCCACGAAGATCTACAGCTAGAGTGGAGATGCCTTTGTTGTGAAAAAATTGTCGTTCATTTTTCCAAGCCGTTAGGTTGCCACCGGCGCCGTGGATGAAAATGAGAAAATAATCGCTTCTGAGGCGTTTCAAGTCGTAGTTTATTTTTACACCGTCAAAACTAGAAATCTTTTTCATTTATATAGCGTACCAGAAACGAGGTGATATAAGAATTTGTTAATAACCTTTGTTCTCAATAAGTTTTTCCAATAGTTCTCTTGGATAGACGGGCGGGTTTTCGGCCAATCCCTGGTGATAGAGCACAGTCGACGGAGTCAGGCCAGGAAGAGTATTAACCTCAATTATGATTATTTCTAGTGTCTTCGTATTCACGAAAGCATCAACTCTAGCGTAGCCCTCGATTCCAATTTTCCCAGCGAAAAGTCTGATTTTTTCTCTGATTTCTCTGGTATCTGTTTCCGAGATAATCGACTCTGGCGGAGGAGTGATATTGATGCCAGTCCCACCCTGGAACTTCTCTTCAACCGTTAACAAAGTTCCTTCCGCCACTGTCAAGCTTGGGTTCAGGGCGCGAATTTTGTTATTTTCTTCGATAACGCCAATGGTAATCTCGATCCAACCTTTTTTGATATTGTGAACCAATTTGTTACCGACTACCGATATCGAATCAGTCTCAATAAATTCCTCTAACAGAAATTGCTTAACATCTCTATTCGGCAGCTCGACGATCTCTTCCTGACCTTTGAAAGTATTTTTGGGAACTGCCGGTAGGTGTAGTCTGATTAGTTCCAAATATTTTTCCAAATCTCTGGCACTATTCAATTTGACCACGCCAGAAGAACAGCCATCGGCGTTTGGTTTGATAATCAGTGCGTTTGCCCCAAAGGCCTCAACTGTTTGACGCCAAAGTTCTCTTATACTTTGGGAGTCCTTAAGTTTAGATGAATCTATCAACTTCTTTTTGGCAGAAGTGATACCTTTGATTTTGGATTTTTCTAGGAATTCCCCGGTTTGGAATTTGTCCATGCATAGCTCTGAAACTTTCTGGTTCGAGCCGTTGTATTTTACCCTAGCTTTGTCTAGCATCCCCTGCAGCATGCCGTTTTCTCCCATTCCCCCGTGGAGTGCGTTGAAAATAAACTTTGAATTCTTAATCAAGGTCTCTAGACTGATCTTCTTCGGCAAGAAGAACGGCTCGCTCTCAATCTCCTCGCCGATTGAGAGTCTTACCTGGGCCTTCTTTTCGAAAAATTGCAATCTCTCCTCGTCGGCGGAAGCTTTTCCGCAATTTTCAGCGATCTCTTCGACGGTATGGTTTAGGGTGAAAGTATAAGGCAGTTGCCAAACATTGCCTTCAGTATCGAGGAGGAATGGCTTCGGCTCGTATTTTGTTGATTTTCTAAGCTTGAGCCAGACATTTGTGCCGCTCATCAGAGAAACCTGTCTTTCTGAGGTTTGCCCTCCGAAGAGAACGTTGACTTCCTTCCTGTCAGCAAATTTATCACGTTCAATTTTGGGGAAGATCAGTCCATTCCGCTGGCTGGCGTGTTTCACAATATACTGCAGCACAGTTTGATGAGTTAGGCCGACACGCGATGATTGTTGGAATAGAAAGCTATTTTGCTCCATGCCGCTGATTGGATTGAAATCGGCGAACCAAAGTTTACCATCAGGGAATACCCAACCATCAAAACGCGCAAAATCCGTCATCCCAAAGGCCGAGAAGAGTTGCTCGGCTTGGACCTGAATCTTTTCGATCATCTGATTATCAAATCTAGGCGGGCAGTGATAAGTGACTTGTCTTGTAGGCAGATATTTCTTGCGGAAACTAAATATCTGATGTTCGGCATAATCGGTTTCAATTTCTGAGGGCACCAGCGCTACTGGCAATCCGAATTTATTCTGCAGTATGACTACCGTGAACTCTTTGGCTTCAGCAAATTGTTCGACCACAATTCTAGTGTCCATTCTCTTCGAGAAGAGCATCTCAGCCTTTTCTATCGCTTCTTTGGCAGTTGAAACAGAGAAAACTCCAATACTTGATCCTCCGGAAGCTGGCTTGACCACTGCTCTTTTGATTACATTCTCCTTGAAGAATTTCTCAACAATTTCTCGGTTCTCATCGTCTTGATAAATTTTCAAAATAACAGAGGGAAGTGTGAAGAAGCCCAACTTCTTAATGTGTTCATTGGCGTTGTATTTGTCAAAGCATAGCTTGCATGCTTTCGCGCTAGACCCGACATAGGGTATTTTGTTTTTTTCGAGTAAAGTTTGGATCTGACCGTCCTCTCCAAATTGGCCGTGGATGGCCGGAAAGGCAATGTCGCATTTTTTCAACTCTTTTATTAATTCGGAGGGCGAAAGCGCTATTGCCGTTTGGGCTAGTTTAAAATCAAAATCAGAGGGGGTGTTCGAGTATAATTGCGATCGGGATATCTTGTATGGTCTTTTCTTGAAATCAAAATAGAAGGGGATTATTTCCAGGTCCTTGCTCTCTAGATGGTCCATGACTGATCTGGCGGAATTCAAAGATATACCACGTTCAAGAGAAGGGCCGCCACAAAGTAATGCGATTTTCATAATTCTTTGCAATTATTAATGCTAAATATGCCAAAATTATAGCAAATTCTGCAAAAAGCCACAATAAAAAGCCATCTGATTCAATGGCTTTCTTCTGGCGGAGAGGGAGGGAGTCGAACCCTCGATACCATTGCTGGTATACACGCTTTCCAAGCGTGCGCACTAGGCCACTATGCGACCTCTCCGTAAATCTTTATGATTTCAAACTTATCTTTGTAGCCTTTGGCGTGCTTCAGGTGCCACTCTCTCTTGCATGCTTCTTGCCTTGACCCGAATCCCTCCGTATAGATAATTTTCCAAGGTCTAAATGGCCTAGTCGATCTTGTAGAACCAGAATTATGCTCCGACAACCTTCTTATTGGATCAGTAGTTATACCTATGTAATGCCTATTGCTTAGGTTCTCCAAAAGATAAACAAAATATTTCATACTCCCATTTTATCAGGCCACTACCCCGAAGGGGACCCCTTGGGTTGCGACCTCTCCAAACAAGTTGAATCTTACCAGTTTTGAGCGTAATATTCAATTGATGTTGTGTATTTATTAAATATGAGGTAATCATGAAAGTTGATCATACTGGAGTTCGAACCTGGGTTGAGGTTGATACGAGGGCTCTCAATCAAAACTACAAAACTTTTCGACATTTTATTGGACATGAGTGCAAGTTAATGGCTGTGGCCAAATCCAATGCTTACGGCCATGGCTTGGTAGACTATTCCAGGACCATGCAAGACTTTGGTGTTGATTGGATCGGAGTTGATTCTATTACTGAAGCTCTCAAGCTGAGACGCGAAGGAATATTCAAGCCTATCTTAGTTCTCGGATTTACTTTAACGGAAAAGATCTTTGATGCTTATGCCAATAATATTAGCATCACACTTTCAAATTTTGAGCAGTTTAAGGAGATAGAAAGTGTCAAAGAACTGGATTGGAAATTAAAAGTCCACGTCAAAATCGATACTGGCATGCATCGACAGGGATTTCTACTCGAAGACTTGAACGAGGTTTTCAAGAAGATCAAAAAGGCCAAGAATATTGAGGTCGAAGGAATTTATACACATTTTGCAGCTGCCAAGAATCCCGCTTTTCCCGCTGGGACTAGATCGCAGATTATGGATTTCCAGGAAGCGGTCAAGATCGCACATGAATATGGCTTCAAACCGATTCGTCACGCTAGCGCGACCGGCGGTGCTCTTCTTTTCCCCGAATCTAATTTCGACATGGTACGCATTGGGATCGGACTATATGGAATTTGGACTTCAGCAGAGGCCCGATCTTTCGCAGAAAATCGGGTGAAACTAGAGCCGATTCTTTCGTGGCGAACTATTATCACTGAAATCAAAAAACTAGACAAGGGGGAGGCTGTAAGCTACGACCTTACCGAGAGAGTTCATAGAAATTCAAGAATTGCTATTCTGCCGATTGGTTACTGGAACGGATTCCGTCGATGTCTTTCCTCTGTCGGCCACGTCTTAATTAACGGGCAAAGAGCCAAAGTTCTAGGCAGAATTACTATGGATATGGCAATTATCGATATTACGGATATCTCTGACGTGAAAGTCGGCGATGTTGTGACTCTTATCGGCAAGGATGGACGAGAGGAAATTACTGTTGAAGAGTTAACTAGCTACTACGATGGCGGGAGTGTTTACGAGACAATCACTACGCTCAACCCATTGATGAAAAGAATTTATTTATAACAAGTTAGGGGGAATATGCAGATAAAAAATAAAATATTTCTAGTAACCGGCGCTGGTGG
>CAZGJE010000011.1:0-12415 GCA_964526355.1 uncultured Candidatus Saccharibacteria bacterium | reverse complement strand
CTTGGGACTAATAGCAAAATCCTTCGAGACGACCGGCTCAATACTGACTGTGATCCGAGCTGGACTCTTCGACACTACTTGGACGTCAGGCAACATCGTAAATACGTTAACAGAGAGCTCATGAGTTCCCGATGGCAGACCAGCCAGATCAACACTTGCCGTGAAGGAATCGGCTGATAACGTTTGCCACACAGTTGATTTGGCCCGTACACTTATCTCTACCGTCTTCTGATCAAATGATGCCGCATAGCTATCGTTTATATTGATCGGCTTGATTTTGATACTGCCAGGTAATTTTGTCACCATGTTCTGACTGACAGAGACATAAATCCAAAAAATAGACGCCAGCGCTAGGCAAATTAATTTGACTATCCAATTTTTAGTTAGTTGTTCTATCATTCCAAATTGTTTTTAGTTTGTCTCATGAGGGCGATTAGACGATTGCGTAAGCGATCTTCTGGGATCCTTCTCTCAATTTTACCGCCAACAGCAAGTGATACAATGCCTGATTCTTCAGAAACCACGATCGCAAGGGCATCAGAATCTTCAGTAATTCCTAGAGCAGCCTTGTGTCTTGTCCCATACGAGCTATTTACATAATTTTCGCTAACTGGCAAAACAGATCGGGCTGACACAATTTTGTCGTCGACGATTATCACCGCACCGTCATGAAGCGGTGACTTCGGATAAAATATCGAAAGTAATATGTCCTTCGAGACATTGGCCTCGATCGGCGTACCCTTTTCGATATATTCTCGTAATCCAGTTTGGCGTTGAATTATGATCAGCGCACCAATTTTTTGTTTTGCTAGAATAGATACGGAAAGCATTATTTCGTCAACAATCTTAGTATAGCTGCCCTTCCCAAAGACGGAATCGCTCAAAAATTTAGTACGGCCCAACCTCTCAAGCGCTGTTCGCAGTTCGGGCTGAAAAACAATCGGTATGGCTACTACCAACATCGCCATAAAGTATTGGAGAATCCAATTCAGCAGCGTTAAATTGAGAATTCTGCCTATACCCATTATGGCAAGCAAGAAAAAAAGACCGTAGAGTATCCTCATGGCCCGCGTTTCTTTCAGAAACAAGTAGATCCAATATATAATGATCGCGACAATCACTATATCAATGATCGTCAACGGCCTTAGAAAACCCTTAAGACTATCCAAAACGGACATCGAATTAGTCGCCGCCCCTAGTATTTTCCCTCCTGCTTCTCCCAAATTCCCTCCAAAAATCTTCTACCCTATCTTTTCAACTATTTTAACATGAATTTGCCAGGCAAATCAAAAATTAAACGATTTCCCTTTTCTTGTGAACCGTGTTAAAAGCAACGAACTCATCCCCAACCGCTACATTGGCACCGGCTGGCAGGCCGAACCCGCACTCTGAGCCTGACTCGACTTCCTTGGCCTCTGATTTTTCGCGACGTAGGGAGAGAATCTTCGCTTTGTATTTTTCATGTTTATTCTGAAGAAATTTAATTTCGTCACCCATTGAGATTCGGCCAGAAAGAACATTGCCGCCCGCGACAAAGCCCTTCTTATCATCACGAAATATCCCGAGAATTTTGCCAGTCCCAAGCTCCTCTTCGATAATTTGTAGTGGCAATAGATCAGCAAGTTCTAATTTGGCATTATCAATAAGTTCATAGATGACTTGGAAGGTACTAATTTTAATACCCTCTTTCTCGGCTATTCTCTTGGCTGCACCAAGTGCGCCAACACGAAATGACATAATTACGGAGTGTGTGGCCTTGGCCAAGGTAACATCAGATTCGCTAACGGCACCGACACCCTCAGAAATAAGCTTGATCCCGTAATCCTCACCGCGGACTTCTGCCAAAGATTTCTTTAGTGCTTCAAGAGATCCGACAACATCACTTCTGATAATAAGTCGAAGCTCATAATAATCGTTTGGTGTCTCTTCTGACCCACCGATTCTTTTGGCAGTAGCGATATTCACCTGTGGTTTGTTTTCTTTTGACTTTGCGGCATTCTCTTTGGCTTCTTTCTCATTATCGAAGGCTATTAGCTTATCGCCAAAATCTGGCAGTGACTTCAATCCCGCAATCCGTACTGGCGTACTTGGGCCAGCTGATTTAATCGCTCGGCCAAAGAAATCTTCCAAGATTCTGACCTTACCATAAACAGATCCGATCGAAATCGGCTCACCCTGATTCAGGGTTCCGTTTTCTATGAGAACTGATGCCATCGCTCCTGCGCCCTTCTCCATATGAGATTCTATGACAACTCCAACAGCCTTATCTTCGACACTAGCCTTCAATTCCATCAGCTCAGCTTGAAGCAGGATCATTTCTAGAAGATTATCGACACCGGTACCCAATTTGGCTGAAATCTCAACCATAATTGTCTTGCCGCCCCATTCTTCTGGCACCAATTCTAACTCAGATAATTGTTGCTTCACCTTCATTGGATCGGAATCAGGAAGATCTACTTTGTTGATTGCCACAATAATTGGAACATTGCTTTCCTTGGCCTGTTCGATTACTTCCTTCGTCTGAGGCATTATACCATCGTTAGCTGCCACGATCAGAACAACAATGTCAGTTATGGCAGTACCATGCAAGCGCATGGCAGAGAAAGCGGCATGGCCAGGAGTATCGATAAAAGTGATAGTCTTATTTTTAATTTCCTTGTTCTTGGTCTCGGTAAGCTGAACTTGATATGCAGAAATGTGTTGGGTGATACCACCAGACTCGCCAGAAGCGACATGGGCCTTCCGAATTTGGTCTAGAAGAGTGGTCTTGCCATGGTCGACATGGCCCATAATTGTGACTACCGGTGGACGTAATACTAGATTTCGTGAGGTGACTTCAGCCGGTGATTTTTCAAAAGTTTTCTTGGTTATCCCTTCCTTGGCAACAATAATTCCAAGGTCATCTCCAATGATCGAAGCAGTATCGAAATCAATTGTCTCGTTAATATTCGCCAAAACACCGCTCTTCATGAGCTGAGATATTACGGCCGTGACAGGCAAATCTGCTTTCTCAGCAAAACTTTTGACTGTTACTACGTCGCCGATTTCTATTGTTTTTTTGTTTTCAACCATTATTCCTACGATCCTATTAATGTGTCATACATTATCATACTTTCATATTTTCGGCAATTTACTTTTTACCCCAATAATTTTTATCTTCTGGGTCGTCTTTAGGATCAGCTTTTACGCCATCCGAGCTGCCACTGTCCGGGTCAACCGTTACTTTATCATTATAGAATTTAACACTAAGGTTAGGCTTAATAACTGCGTTGACTGCCCTATCTGGTTTACTGCTAGCGATTTCCCTATCAGTCGCTTCTCCCAAAACTTTTGGGGTTGGCTTTGGTTCAGCCTTTCTTGGCTCAGGCTTCCCTTTCTTGACGCTCGGTGTAACTTCGACAGGCGCTGCTGTACCCAACAATTCTGGCTGATCCTGATCCATGTCCTTTTCATCAGGCTGGATAAGGGCGACCGAAGAAACCTTGTCGCCAGAGTGAAGGCGCATCAGGGTAACTCCCTGGGTATCTCGACCAAGTCGCTTGATATTTTTAATCTCCATGCGAATAAATTGACCCTTCCTTGAAGCCAAAACAACATCGGCCTTATCGTCATAGACAATATGCATACCGATAACATTGCCTGTCTTCGGGGTGCAGCTAGCGGCTCTAATACCCATGCCACCTCTTTTCTGAATATGGAAATTTCGTAAAGTTGTACGTTTCCCAAAGCCATTTTCCAAAACTATCAACATGTCCGGCTCCACAGCACTTTTCTTTGAAATCTCCTCTGGCCACTGTTCCCCTGGCACAAGGTCCATCGACATGACTTTGTCATCACGTCTCAATTTCATACCCGTTACTCCCGAGGCGCTGCGCCCCATTGGCCTGGCATCAGACTCTCGGTAGCAAATAGCCTGTCCTTTTTCCGATACCGCGACAACAATGTCATCATCGTTAGCGCTTTTAACCCATTTCAATTCATCGCCAGTTTTCAATCCCATAGCGATAATGCCGGTTTTTCTTATATTGTCATACTTTTCAATTTCTGTTTTCTTGACTGCACCCAGGACCGTACCCATCACAAAGTATTTCTTGGCGTTCTGACTCTTCGGAATTGTCAGAATCGCTGTGACCTTCTCGTCTTGGCCTATTTGGATAATATTAACGATGGGTGTCCCCTTAGATTGTCTCGATGTTGCCGGTAGTTCATAAACCTTGCTCTTAAATACTCTGCCCTTGTTTGAGAAAAAATAGATATCGTCGTGAGTTCGGGCGCCGACCAGGTAGTCGACGATATCCTCCTCTTTCGTTGTCATACCAACTATACCAACCCCACCGCGTATCTGTCGTCGGTATGTATCAGTCTCCTGACGCTTGATGTAGTTGCCACGAGTGAAGGCTACAATAACCTGCTCATCCGGGATCAGGTCTTCTGCCGAGAAATCACCAAGAGCATGGGGGACAATTGCGGTACGACGGTCATCGCCATACTTCTCTTTGACCTCATTTAAATCATCTTTGATTAGCCCTAAGATTTTTTCTGGATGCTCTAGAAGATCTTTCAAATAAGCGATCTTGGATAAAATTTCATTGTATTCATCTTCAATTCTTTTGCGCTCAAGTGCAGCCAGAGCAGATAGACGCATTTCTAGGATTGCGTCTGCCTGTCTATCAGAGAATGAAAATTTCTTCATCAAGTTGACTTTGGCGTCATCTCGATTTGCGGAAGCACGGATAGTATTAATCACCTCGTCGATATGATCAAGTGCGATTTTCAAACCCTCCAAGATATGAGCCCTGTCTTCAGCTTTCTTCAGTTCAAAACGAGTTCGTCGTTCGATGACTTCTTTGCGGTGTTCGATGTAGTATCCAAGCACATCCCTGAGAGTCATGACTTGTGGTTCAAGATCAGGCGTGAGAGCCAACATATTTACATGAAAAGCGGTCTGCATTGGGGTTAACTCAAAGAGTCTGTTTAGGACTTTGCGAGGGTAGGAATTAGATTTTAATTCTACGACGACACGTACGCCCCTTCGATCAGATTCATCTCTTAGATCAGATATGCCCTCAATTTTCTTCTCTTTGACCAAATCGGCAATTTTCTCGATCATTGAAGATTTGTTCACCAGATAGGGAATTTCGGTAATAATAATACGGAAACCACGTTTGCCCTCTTCGATATCTGCCTTGGCTCGCATCACGATTTTACCTTTACCGGTAGCATAAGCCATCTTGATGTCTTCGTTGTTGTAAATAATACCACCAGTTGGGAAGTCTGGGCCCTTAACAAACTCCATAAGATTGTCGACATTTGCTTCTGGGTTGTCGATTAAATATGCCGTCGCATCGCAAAGTTCTGACAAATTGTGGGGTGGAATGTTGGTAGCCATACCAACAGCAATACCCATCGTGCCGTTGAGCAAAAGTTGAGGGACTCTGGCCGGGAGAACTACTGGCTCTTGAGTGGAACCGTCATAGTTATCAACCCAGTTGACTGTATCTTTGTCAATATCGGCCAACATTTCTTCGGCAATACTGGACATGCGACACTCAGTATAACGCATTGCAGCCGCTCCATCCCCGTCCATTGATCCGAAGTTGCCCTGGCCATCGACAAGCATGTATCGCATTGAGAAGTCCTGGGCCATACGGACGAGAGAGTCATAGATAGCGGTATCGCCATGAGGATGGTAATTACCCATAACTTCACCGACAACTTTGGCAGATTTTCGATATTTGACGTTGTGACGAAGACCTGTGGAATGCATGCCGTAGAGCACTCGGCGATGGACTGGTTTCAAACCATCACGCACATCGGGCAAGGCACGAGAAACAATAACACTCATGGCATAATCAAGATACGAAGTCTCCATCTCAACAATCAGGTCACGAGGCTTCATATTACCGATCAACGGGTCATATTTGTCCTCAGTAATCGCTCGATCAGTAATCGCGCTATTCCTGGGGATTATCGCAGCTGGAGATGATTCTTCGTTGCCATTGTCCTCTGATACTTCCGAGCCATTCGGCTCTTCTTCAGCAGAATCATCAGAAATCTCCTCTTCTGGTTTGATTTCTGATTCTTCGACACTATCTTCTGATATGTTTTGGTTGTCTAATTCTTCGTCATTCATAATTTATATCTCTAAAATCTTTATAATTTTATTAGGCGTCAAGATTCTTGACCGTTTTTGCCCTTGTTTGAATAAACTTCTTACGTGGCGGAACTTGATCACCCATTAACATGGTAAAGGTTTCGTCGGCCTTTTCTGCGTTATCGAGAGTTACTTGAAGCAAAATTCGGTGCTCAGGATTCATCGTGGTATCCCAAAGTTGTTCGGCGCTCATCTCGCCCAAACCTTTGAACCGTTGAATTGTAATGCCGCTGCCGCTATTTTCCCTAACTGGTGCGACTTCTTCAATTTCTCCGGCCTCTTCGCCTTCGGATAATTCTGCATCTTCTTTTTCGATTTTTATTGGTAGCGCTTTGCCTGCTTTGAACTTCCTGACAATCTCGTCTCTCTGCGCTTCAGTGTACACCCAGTGTTTTTCCTTGCCCTTAGAAACTGAGAAAAGTGGTGGTTGGGCGATGTATATATGGCCGTGACTGATGAGATCAGGGAAATTACGGTAGAAGAAGGTTAGCAGTAGCGTACGAATATGGGCGCCATCGACATCCGCATCAGTCATGATGATAACACGATCGTAACGCAGTTTGCCGTAGTTGATGTCTTCACCTATTCCGACACCCATAGCGACAATCAGAGCTTTGATTTCATCTGATGATAACATTCTATCCAAGCGAGCGCGCTCGACATTTAGAATTTTACCTCTAAGGGGAAGGATAGCTTGAAAATTACGATCTCTGCCCTGTTTGGCTGAGCCACCGGCCGAGTCTCCCTCTACAATGTAAATTTCAGTCTTGGTCGGATCTTTCGACGAACAATCGGCTAGTTTGCCCGGTAGCGTCATGCCGTCCAGCGCGCCTTTACGGATGATAGTGTCCCTGGCAGCACGAGCAGCAAGTCTGGCTTTCGCAGAAAGAGAGCATTTATCGATAACTTTCTTCGCTTCTGTGGGATGCTCATCAAGATAAATGCCCAGAGCCTCAGTCGTGACCGATTCTACAATTGTGCGCACTTCCGTGTTGCCAAGCTTAGCCTTGGTCTGGCCCTCAAATTGAGGATCTTGCAATTTTACTGACAAAACGGCAGTTAGACCTTCGCGAACATCTTCTCCAGTTAAAGCATCCTTGGTCAGATTGTTCTTCTTGGCAAAGTCATTTAGTACCCTTGTGAGGGCAGTTTTCAAACCTGTCAGGTGAGTGCCACCTTCTGGAGTATTGATATTATTTGCGAATGAATAAATATGCTCTTTGAAATCATCAGTATAAGCAAGTGAAATTTCGACCAGCACTCCGTTTTGCTCTTTTTCGGCATACATAGGAGGTTCATTGAGGGCTTGGCGATTTTTGTTGATATGACGGACATATGAGGCGATACCGCCTTCAAAGTAGAATGAGTACTGTTGGGGGCCGCCACGTTCGATAATCTCTTCATCTTCATCGCCGCCGGCTCGACCAGTGCGAACCTCTTCGTCAATTGGTTCTTCGCTCTCATCATCAGGATTGGTGACAACTTTCTCTACCTTTGGAGCCGATTTCTGTCGCTCGTCAATAATAGAAATCATCACTCCCTTGGTCAGATATGCCTGCTGTCGGCAACGATTGAGAATAGTTTGAAATGAAAATTCAGTGGTTGATGTAAAAATCGTTGGGTCTGGCATAAATGTAATAGTAGTGCCAGTTTCGGTCGATGTTCCAACGGCCTTGATGTCGCCAACAGCGACCCCCCGGTCGAATTCGAGAAGATATTTTTTGTTATCACGACGGACTTCTGCCTTAACCCAGGTAGAAAGGGCGTTCACAACAGAAGCACCCACACCATGCAATCCACCCGAAACCTTGTAGCCCCCGTCGCCAAATTTACCACCAGCATGCAGAACAGTAAGTACCGTCTCGAGAGCCGATTTGCCAGTTGTTTTTTGTTTGTCCACTGGGATACCACGGCCATTGTCGAATATTGAAACAGACCCATCGTTGCAAAGAGTGACAATAATCTTGGTACAATATCCGGCCATTGACTCGTCTATTGAGTTATCAAGAATTTCCCAAACCAAGTGATGGAGACCATCAATGCCAGTACCGCCGATATACATGCCTGGTCTTTTGCGTACGGGGTCGAGTCCTTCCAATACTGTAATTTTGGATGCGTCGTATGAATCTGTCATCTTATTCTTTTCATCAGTCATAGAAATATTCTCCAAATACAAATTAAACTATGCCGCGTTTGATACGGCTGCATCGTGTTCTTGCTCCATTTTAACGCGTTTTAATCTATTTCACAAGTGCGAAGTCACAGATTTTCTCTACCCAAAAAGCCCCTCGAAGCAGAGGGGCTTTTTATGAGCACAAGAGAATTAACGTTTCTTGAGATATGCGATTGTCTGAGTAAACAATGAACCCAGGATAGCGACAAAAGCGAAGAAGAGTAAGGCTGGACCAATAACTTTGACAAATCCGAGTAGGAAGGTAAGAAGCGTTCCAATCAGTACAATTTTCCAATTTAATTCATACTCTTTTTTCTTATTTACGACCTTGTCGATGAAGCTACCCAGGACTACGCTCAAGGAACCTGCCGCCAACATAAGATACAGAATATAAAGAAAAGTTATTGCGAAACCAAACCAGGCGGCCAGAAATAGTGAGAAAATGATCATTGCTGTAATAGGCACAACAAAGAGTGTGAAAAAGCCCCAGCCCAAATTGGTCCAAAAATTTGTAACTGTGTGATTTGTTAACACTTTTGAGAATTTTGAGAAGGCAAGAAGCAAGAAAAAGGAAACTAGCAGACCGCCGAGAAGTTTGTAGATCAACCCCTCTACATAAATCCAGCTCTTAAAACTCGAAAAATTATCCGAGACGCTAATCTTGTGATATTCTGTTTTACCCAATATTTGCACGTCCGAACCTATCAGTACTGGGTTTTCGGCATAATAAATAAAATCGCCTTTAACTATTGCTCCATCAGAAATTGAAACCTGTGAGGCCCCCCTGATAACTACATCCCCGTAGACAAACCCACCTATGGTCACCATAGAACCAGTCACCTTCAAATCGCCATGAATCTGACCCTCGCCGATAGAGACGTCATTGCCAGCCAAGAAAGCATCACCAGAAATGACAGTTTCATCCGCGATAGAGACAGCACTTCCAGCCGCAAAAAGGTCTTCGCTCGTTTTCGCGCCGTAGCTAATAACGCTCCCGGCAATACGCGATGATCCGCCTACCTCGCCTTTTACGGTGATGTTATTGCCAGCCGCAAAAAGGCTACCAGTCGCTCCCTTGTTTATGGTGATGTTATTGCCAGCCGCTGCCAAGTCCCTCGTAACAAGAGATTCTACGACTATATTCTTCCCCGCCGCATAAAGATTTTTAGCCGATTCATTCTCTCCAATCGTAACTGTCTTCTCTGAATCAGAGCGAAAATCTGCCGCAGAAGCCGCAAACGGCACAAGCAGGGCCAGAAAACCGAGTGATATTAACAATTTTTTCATTACTCCTCCATATTATTTATTATATTTATCCATCAATTCTTCGATTTTTTCAACAATTTCGGTTTTAAATCGTTCTTTACTAAATTTTTCGGCATGGCTGCGGATCTTGATTGGGTCATAATCATCAGCATCAAATTTCCTAACTGCTTCGGCTAGGCTTTCTGGAGTTTGCTGGTCGAATAAAATACCCGTTGTGCCAGCCAATGCAGACTCGGACTGCCCGCCTTTGGAGTAGCATATAACGGGGCGACCGCAGGCCATTGCCTCGACCGGGACTATTCCAAAATCTTCCTCGGCTGTAAAGACAAATGCTTTGGCTCTAGCAAAAATTTCTTGAAGTTCCTCGCCAAATTTAGCTCCCATAAATTCAATATTTGGCTTTGCCATAGCTTTTAGTTTCGCCTCATCTGGCCCATAACCAACAATTTTTAATGGTAGGCCAAGCTCATTAAACGCCTTAACGGCGATGTCACATCTTTTGTAATCGACAAGTCTACTCACAAACAAGAAATAATCCCCCACTTCTTCTTTCGGCTTCGGCGTGAAATTATCAACATCTATCGGCGGGTATATGACGTCAGAATCCCGACGATAATACTTCTTGATACGGTTAGCGACATACTTTGAATTGGCGATAAAATAATCAACTCGATCTGCAGCTAAAAAGTCCCAAATTCGAAGTTTATGGACAACCTTATCCCGCAGCCATTTTAATCTACCCTTAGTCGCTCTTGGGTCAAGATGAGGCTCCCAAATATATCTAGTGGGAGTATGGCAATATGAAATATGGAGTGTATCGGGCTTAGTAATTATGCCTTTTGCAGGAAAAGTCGTGCTGGATATGACAACGTCATACTGAGAAAAATCAAATTGCTCGAAAGCAAATGGCGTGAAAGGAATTAATAGCTCCCGCTTCTTTTTCATGAGCGGAATATTTTGCAAAAATGAGGTATGGACCTTTTTGTCGCGAAAAGCAGTCACTTTGACTGGATCGTAGACCGAAGTATAGATTTCGGCTTCTGGATATACTTCCGAAAGCGCCAGGAGAACTCTCTCTGCTCCTGAATAAACTGTTAGCCAATCGTGAACAAGCGCAATTTTCATAAATATTTCATTTTAATACGCACCTCGACGAAAAATAACTACCAGGAAGGTGCGAATGATAATCTTGAAATCAAGCCAAATGGACCAATTCTCAATGTAATATGCGTCCAGCCTCACCCACTCATCAAAACTGATAGAGGAGCGACCGGAAACTTGCCACAGACCAGTCATCCCCGGTTTCACACCGAGCCTCTGCTTTTGCCAATCGCTGTACTGTTTGACCTCTGATTCAAGTGGTGGACGAGGTCCCACCAAGCTCATGTCTCCCTTCAATACATTGAAAAGTTGAGGTAACTCATCCAGGCTAGTCTTCCGAAGAAATCTACCGACTGAAGTAATTCGGGGATCATTTTTTATCTTGAATACTGGTCCGTCAGCTTCGTTTGAATTTTTGTTAAGATCTTCCCATTTTTTCTCGGCGGCCTGGCCACCGTATTCGTCTCCCACACAATCTTCTAGCTTCATCGATCGAAATTTGTAAAACATGAAATTATCATCCAGCCCAACACGTTCTTGACGATAAAGGATAGGGCCTTTCGAAGTGAACTTGACCATCAGCGCCACTATCAACATGATTGGAGACGCTACAATAATGCCAACAGACGATAATACAAGATCAACAACCCGTTTGAAAATTCTGCCCCAGCCGTCCAACGGGGTCCTGCGAAGCTCCAAGGCGGGGAAATCGACGATCTGCGTCAAATACATATGAGAGAAAAGTAGAAGAAATTGGTCAGGTATTATTTTCAATGTTTTGCGGTTGAGTCGAGCATAAGACGCAATTTCCTGAATCTGTTCCGAGGAAAGATTTGATTGCGCAATAATTATGTCATCGCATTTTGTCTTGTCCAAATCGGCTATTAGGTGGTCACTGGGGTTGAGCTTCGCCACGACCCGATAACCCAAACTCTTGTTTCCTCCGATCTTTGAAGCAATCGAGGAGGAAAATTCGTCCCGACCAATAATTGCAACTCTTCGTGTGCCATAATCGTAGTAATAGAGAATTCGCTGAATCAGACTAAGCAGAGTACGACCGACAAAAACCAGGACGATAGTGAACGCCCAATTGAATAATATAACCAATCGAGAAAAGAAATCCGTTTTGGTCAGGAAAAGTTCGATGATCATTACGGAGACATAAGCTGAAACAGCGATGATGATGCTCAGCAACTCAGCAAGACTCGTCTTCTTGTGCCTAGAATCATAAGAACCAGTCAAGGCGAAAATCAGGAGGCAGAGCGGAATAAAATAGAAGATTAGGTTTAGATAATCATTGATCGGAGCCAGACCATAAAGCGTAGGCGCATTGATCGTGCCACGATAATAATACGCCCCAAGAACAGCGATGACAATCATAAACGCATCAACCGGTAGGCGTAAACCAAGGAAAAGCAATTCAATTTTCTTCATGATCTAACTATATTATAATCCCCTGCCTCTTTCAACCTCCGGATGAGTAAAAAGAAAATGACCCCGACATTGCGGAGCCATCTTCACGAATCAAAAACAAAAAATTTGTCAAAAATTATTTGTTGCCGCCGATGCGGAAAACCTTTGTACCACATTTTGGGCAAGTACCCTTGACTGCCATTTTACCATTTTTCATTTGGTAATCTTCAGCGCCTTGGATTTCAACCTTGCCTTTGCATTTAACACAATATGCTTCTGCCATTTTTTAATTCACCTCCTTCCTTATT
>CAZGJE010000010.1:6102-12748 GCA_964526355.1 uncultured Candidatus Saccharibacteria bacterium | reverse complement strand
ATCTTCGAAGGTCTAGTCATTGCTGTTCAGCATGGCCAGTCACTCGATGGTACTTTCACTGTTCGCAAGGAGTCCTTCGGTATCGGTGTCGAGAGAACATTTCCTCTTCACAGCCCACGTGTCGTCAAAGTTGAGAGAATCAAACAATCCAAGGTTCGCCGAGCCAAACTATACTTCATGAGAGAATTGACTGGTAAACACGCTCGTCTTAAAGATCTCAATCGTGATCACAAAGTTTGGGAAGAGAAGGGTGACGAGGAGGAGTTGGCCAAGATTGAAGCCGAAAAAGCTGCCGAAGCCGAGGCTCACGCCGCAGCAAAAGCTGCAGAGGAAGCCGAGTTGGCTGCCAAGGTTGAGGCTGTTGCAGGTGACCGTATCGTAGAGGACAAAAAAGAAGACTAACTACCAAGTTATATAGAGTGCTCCAAAAAATACCCAGTCGAAAGATAATGGGTATTTTTTTAATTAAATGCTATCATTGAAAAAACAACTTGGAGGAAATATGAACTCAGAAGAGATGATGAAAGCAGTCGAAACTGCGCTAGAAACATACAAAAATGATTTAGATCAAGCTAGCAAAAAACAGAAGCAAATCCTAGAGAATTTTGTCGATGGGCTAGAAGAGAAGAAGATGGCCGAAGTCAGGAAGGAGATCGCAGCATGAGAGGCGCTGAACTAGCCGGAGAAGGAACAGAGCTGAGAGAACTTCAAGAAGACACCAAACCAAAGGAGCGTAGTCTTGGAGAACGCGTTAACGATCATATCAATGAGATAGATGCGCTGATGAAGCGTCTCGAAAATATACAGGGTAGAAACAAGGGAGCAGCCGAAAAAGTCGGGGGCGATCCTGGCGCAGAAGAGTCAGAAGTGTCAGAAATAAATCAAAATATTGAGAGAGTCGGGATTCAAGAGAGCGCTGTAGCAGCTGCTAAATTGACCGAAACTCTTAGGGGCATCCAAAGTCACGCTGAAGGGGATGCGGACTCGGCAAAAGTTAGTGCGATGATAAATAAATTGATCGAACGCGTTGAGCCGGGTGAGGGCAGTGGAGGGACAAAAGAAGTTGATGAGCCAGGGATAGAGCGAGCTGGGGCCAATGATCTTAAATCTGATCCAGCCGGCCCTGATACTCCGCCTGCTCCGACTGCGGAAGCTTATGTTGCGGATACTACAACGGAAGCGAAACCAAATCCCTATAGCGATGATGAGCCCACTTCTGATGTAAATTGGGACGATGATTCTGGCGAAGTAGACGCTGGCGACAAGCATATCGCATCTGACGAAACGGAGACTAGCCAACCCTTAGAAGCGGATTTTGGCGAAGAGAGCGAGGATACGAAGATATACGAAGATCCCAATTTGGACCCTGTTGTTCAGAAAATATATGAAGATATCACTGCACGTGCGGCGAAGATGATGCAAGAAGCACAAAATGGACAATCAGGTGCAATAGCACAGACCGAATCACGAAGCGATCCTGCTCGATATTCAGGCAAAATGAACTTTTTGAGCTCCAGAGGAGTCTGGGAGAGGTTCGCAAAAGATTACCCCGAGAAAGCGCAGGCATATGCCGAAAAAAACGAAGATATTGCGGAGGGCATGGCAGCTTCTGCACCTCAATCAGAAAAACCTGAAGGAACGCCGAAAATTATTGGTGGAGAAAACCAATCGGATGCGCTCCAAGAAGAAGGTGAATTGTCGGATCAGGAATCAGAATCAGGGGCGGATGAATTGATTAGGGAACTTGGTTTAGAGGGTGCGTCTCTAGAAAATCCGGTCAAGATGCATTGGGCAAACGAAGATTCTGATGTTGAAGTTTCAGTTGTTGGGGTTTACGAAGAGCCAGGAGCTGATGGTCGGATGTATGCCAAGGTTATAGACGCGGAAACAGGCACGGAGTCAGGAGTTCCCCTGGACGAATTGAGGGTTATCGAAGAAGAAGTAGATGACGAGTCAGGAGAAGAAACCGAGACAACAAAACTAGAAGAACCAGTGAAGCAGGATGATGAGAGTGATGAGGCAGCTCAAGCCGAGACAAATGCAAAGAATAGGGCTGAGCAACAGAGGGCTACTCAGGAAAGACAACAGCAGATGCGCGATCGCCTGGAGAGAAGGCGCAAAGAACAGGCTGAGAGAGACGAAGTAGCGGTGCAATCTATTACCATGAGTCTTGAGAAAGCGGCTTCGCTTCTTGAGGATACAAAGGGCGAGGCCGACGCCGATTCTGAAAAGCAAAATATTCAGAAATTGGGCCCAGCTTTAAAAATATTAGGAGAGAGTTTTGTCAGCAAGAGAGAGTTGGCCACGCAATTTTTGCCATATGCTAGAGCATTTGCTAAAAGTATGGATAAGTCATCTCCAGACCCTACTGCCGCCGAGGTCATAACGGTACAGAAAATGTTGGGCAATAGGGAGGCAGTTGCCGATCTGAGATTACAAGAAGCGTTTGGGAAAATATCTGCTCTAGACCAAGAAACAGATAAAGCGTCTGGCAATGAGTCTGCCGCATATCTGATGAAATATATCGTGAAGAACTCAGAAGGTAAACTCGGGATTATCTCCAACAACGAGAAAGAGTTTGACGCTCGACCCGCACAAACGGAAAGTACGAAAAACGCGACCGCGTCTGATGCCGAGAGGGCAGATGAAAAGCCAGTCGTGAATGAGAAAATGAACTCAGAGGAACCTGGTGGGGAGGGTGATGATGTTGACGAAGGGGCTGCTGATGCTGGTATAGAGCCAGACGCTCCTCAGGCGGAAGGCCAACCTGAGGTTCCAGGGGAAGCGTTACAATCGGAAGATCAGGATGCCAAAAATCCATACAATGACCCCGAAGTCTATTCTGATGTTAATTGGGATGAGGACTCGGCAGAGGTCGATGTCGCTGATGGAGAGATCGCTCGATCCGACCAAACTGAGAAAACGGAGACCAAAGCTGATAGCGGAGAATAACTGGCTCTTGACAATGTTACCTAAGGTATAGTATACTTGTGGTATACATAAGGAGTTATTATGGTTGTCGAGTTGGATACGTATGAAAAAAGAATTTTGGAGACATGGGAAGAGGTATACAAGAAGGGTCAGCTAACCTTCTGGATGCTATTGTCGCTCAAAAAGCATGGTCGAAGCATGATCGACATGAAGAAATTCATTCAGGCAGCGACAAATGAGTTGATCGTCGCGGATGACAAATCGATGTACCGAGCGCTCAGAAGGCTGGTTTTGATGGATTTGGCATTGTATGACGAGCAGAAAGCTGTCGGTAAGGGGCCCGCGACCAAAGTCTATACTTTGACTGAGAATGGCACCAATGTTTTGAGCGCATTTATAGAAAGAAATATTACGGGTTTGCTTTTTAAGCCCGAGATAAAATCATTATTATTAGAGGAGAGACATGGATAACGTACAAATAATCGAAGAGCCGACTCCCAAAGTCGGATTGTGGAAGGGAAGTTTTTTATTGGCCAGAGCAAGTTGGTCTACTTTGAAATTGGATAAGGAGCTTGTCTCATTTCCGATTTTAACATCAGTTGTAAACCTGATTTTGATGGGGCTCATATATTACGTCATCCATCTTCTAGGTTGGGACAAATCCGGGGACATATCACCTGAAATAAATGGCGATCCTCGCACTGTTACTGGAATAATTGTTCTTGTTGCCACATATTTGCTGCTCGGTTTTTCTACACTCTTTTTTTCAGCAGCTATTGTCGCCTCTGCGATGTTTAGATTCAAGGGTGGCGACCCTACTGTTGGTTATGGTTTGTCTCAGGCGAGGAAGCGATTCGGCTCGATCTTTGCGTTCAGCTTGGTCGCCACGACCGTGGGCGTAATTGTCAGAATGCTCGAGGACAAGGCTTCTTGGGTCTCAAATTTGTTTGGCGCACTGCTCAATGTGACCTGGGCCGTAGTTTCTATGTTTGCAATCCCTGTGATCGTGATGAGCGACAAACCAATCAACCCTTTACAGGCGATCAGAGGATCGGTTGATGTATTTAAGAAAGTATGGGCCAACAATTTTATCGGAGGATTGGGCTTAGGCATAGCCACCCTTATTGCATTTCTAATTTGGTTGGTATCGGCTGCTATCCTAAACGTTGGAGTTGCAGTATTAGCTGACCCTATGTACCTACTTATTACTGGTCCGATCACGGTCTTGTCATTGGTGATCCTGATATCAATCTTCAGCGCTCTCTCTAGCATCTTTCAGGCAGCACTTTATCACTATGCTACTACCGGCGAATCACCTGTCCAATTTGACAAAACTCTTCTCAAGGCCGCTTTCCGACCGAAAAAGAATCTCTTCGCCTAATATATTTGGTCTCAAGAATAAAACGCCCTTTCCTCATCGATCGGGCGTTTTTGGTATAATTCAAGTATGTTTGATAAGACTAGGAACAAGATGACCGGAAATGCCGGCGAAGATGCGGCGGCAGATTATCTCAAGAAGGGGGGGTACAAGATTCTCGGGCGAAATTTGGCACTACTCTGCGGAGAAATAGATATTTTAGCCGAATTTAGGAGGACTATCGTAATTGTTGAGGTGAAGACTGTGCGAGGCGCTGGATTTGGATTGCCACAAGACTTAGTCAGATATGCCAAACAGAATAAACTGAGACTACTAGCCCGTGCCATTGAACAGAGATATCCGGGGCGAATGCTAAGGATAGATGTAATTGGTGTCGATTATTCGTCTGGATCGCCAGTTATCGAACATCTGGAGAACGCAGTCGAAGGATGAGCGAATATTCACTATTGCGCGATATTGTGTTAGATTTGGATTATGAATAAAAAAGCAATTATCACCCGTTTCGCTCCGAGCCCAACAGGAGAAATGCACATTGGCAAAGTGCGGACCGCCTTGTTCGAATATTTAACCGCCAAGCACTCTGGCGGCAAGTTTCTCATGCGTGTTGAAGATACGGACCGTGAGCGGTTTGTCGAGGGCGCGACGGAAAGAATTATTGAAAATCTGAAATGGTTGGGAATAGTGCCCGAAAATCTTGATTCCTTGGTTATCCAGTCGGAAAGGCGAGAAATCTACAAAAAACACGCTCTTGAATTGGTCGAGAAGGGTCATGCCTATATTTGTACCTGTTCAAAGGAGAAGTTGGATGAAGACAGGCATAAACAAGAAGCAGAAAAACGACCAACCGGGTACGAAGGGCATTGCAGGGAGCTGAATCTTAGACTTGAAGATTTGGAAGATAAAAAATTCGTGATTCGAATGAAAATGCCAAAAACCGGCAAGTCGGTTGTCCAGGACCTGATCCGCGGAAATGTCGAATTCGAACTATCCCTTTCTGACGACCAGGTGATTCTGAAATCTGATGGCTATCCCACATATCATCTGGCCGCTGTGGTTGACGACCATGAAATGGGCATAACTCACGTTGTCCGCGGTGAAGAGTGGCTTTCCTCTACACCAAAACATCTCGAGCTTTACAAAATGTTTGGTTGGGATGCGCCAAAGTTCGCTCATTTACCGATAATTCTAGCACGAGACAAGACTAAACTTTCGAAAAGACATGGGGCGGTTTCAGTTACTGATTACCGAAATCTCGGATACTTACCAGAATCGTTGATAAATTTTATGGCCTTGCTTGGCTGGAACCCTGGCGACGAGAGAGAAATATTCAGCTTGGAGGATCTTGAGAGAGAGTTTGATTTAGAAAATGTGAATAAAGCACCGGCCGTGTTTGATATCGTGAAATTAAATAGCATAAACTCACAATATCTAGTTAGGCTTCCGGCTGATAGGATTAAAAAAGAATTAGAACGCTTTGATTTGGAAAATTCAACTCCGGAAATGATTGAAATTGCTCAGCGAGGCGGATTCGCGACAACGAAAAGCGCTGCAGAATACATACATTCATTATTCGAGGAAAAGAAGTTTCCAGATGAGATGTTAATTTTCAAACGATCAGATAAGAAGAGCACGCTTCTTGCGCTCAAAAAAGTCCTAGATAAGATAGAAATTTTGGATGAGTGGAGTGCCGATAAATTTCAACAAGCGCTTGAATACACCGTAATTGAAAACGGCCTTGGTAACGGAGATGTCTTCTGGCCCGTCAGAGTTGCGCTTTCCGGTGAAGAAAAATCGCCGTCTCCAGTCGAGCTGGCTTTGGCTCTTGGAAAAGAAGAGAGCATCAAGAGAATCGCCTCTGCGGTTAGAAAACTAAACTAGTTTAGTTTGATTTTTGTTAGCTTGAAAAGTTCAAGATACATTTTTTTGTTTGTGGCCAGAAAAGCTTCGCAATATTCGCCAGCTCCGAACATTTTGGCGCGGTATGTGTTGAGCCCTAGTATCGCTTCCAGGTATGGTCGATCTTTCAGCTGTGAGGTGTGAGCCAGTACGGCCTCTTTTTTTGTCTCAATTACCGGATCAATGTTTACTAGGCGGTTGGCATAAATCGGTTGCCATACGCAATACTGCCAAATCTCGCCCCTAAAATCATTTTTCGCAAGGACGGACCCGAGAAGGGCTGATACGTCATAGTGTTCTGGGTGCGGATCGGTGAGGCCGGGGGAGAAGATGATCTCTGGATCAAAGCGTGAGATTAATTCATCAAGTAGCTGTGGTACTTTACCATCTACCTCATCATTGCTCATACCCCAAAAGCGTGTTTCGGCTCCAAGCAACTTT
>CAZGJE010000010.1:0-6092 GCA_964526355.1 uncultured Candidatus Saccharibacteria bacterium | reverse complement strand
TTGCTGCTTTCTCGGCCTCGTGCCTTCTGACGTCGTTTCTCCGCTCTCTCATGTAGACGATTACTGCTTGACCACCTTCTTTTTGATTTAGGGCGATCACACCGCCGCATCCAAGGACGTCATCATCTGGGTGCGGAGCCAATATTAACAGTCGTTTGCCCGGTAGTGTATCGATAATTTTCTGTTTTAGATTAAATCCGAGAGCTTGACCGATCAGTTGAAACCCAAAAATCTTGCGAAGGTTGTTAAGGCTCAACATATAATCCAACATTTTGTTCATTTTTCAATTATAGTACAAATAATAACTTGTTCCAAATTTGGAATAAGTGATACAATTAAGTCAATGCAAAAAGGTCGCGCAAAGGTTGTTATAGTCACAGCTGATTCTAAGGTTGGCGGAGGGTCAAGCCATATTTTGGGTTTGCTCAAAAACCTTGACCGCGACACATTCGAGGCGCATTTGGTTTGTCCGTCGGGGTATCTTTCCAAAAGCGCTAAGGCGATAAATAATACCGATGTATACAATATCCCGATGAGATCAAAATTCGATATTCGATCTGTTTTTGGTCTCAGGACTCGCCTTCGACAGATTCAAGCTTCCGGTAATCCCTTCACTCCAATAATCATTCACACTCACGGACCTCGTGCTGGTTTTTTTGCTAGTTTAGTATCTCCTAGAATGGCCAAAAAAGTTTACACTGAGCATATTTATGATCAAAATTATCGACTTTCCAACAGCTTGAATGGCTGGGTTCAGAAGATGATGTTGCGCAAAGTTTGCGCCGAGCAAGACTTGGTCTTGGCGGTTTCTACCTCAGTCAAGAAATTCCTGGTTCTCAACAAATTTATTGCTGAAAACCAAATCAGGGTTATGCCAAATGGCCTCGATGTCGAAACATGGTCATCGCAAAAACGCAAAATCGAGCTAGCGGCAAACGCGCCCATAATTGGCACCCTAGGCTCTCTGAACGTCCATAAGGGCCAAAAATATTTGATTGGGGCATTCCAGACAGTCCTAAAAAGTTTTGAAAATGCCACCCTAGAGATTATCGGGGATGGCCCGCTGCAAGATAGCTTGAGGTCTGAGGCTAGAAGCCTAAAGATTGATGGACAAATTAAATTCTTAGGGGCGAAGGAAAACCCGATCGAATACATGCGCGATTGGAGCCTTTTCGTATTGCCATCCATCTCGGAAACTTTTGGTATCGCAGCTCTGGAGGCAATGTCTCTCGGTATACCGGTTGTGGCTTCCAAAGTAGGTGGCCTGGTAGATATTATTGATAGCCAAAAAAATGGGATTTTGGTACCGGCCAGAGACTCTGATGGGCTTGCAAAGGCAATCAATGGAGTGCTGGACAGCCCAGCCACGATGGCCAAATTACGTCGAGAGGGTGAGAAAAGAGCCCAAGATTTCGATATTAAAAAAATCGTTAAAGAAATTGAACAAGTATATTTAAAATTAGTGGGATAGCGGATGGAAAGAATCGTAGTCAACATTAGTAACGGCGGAGTTTCCGTCCTGGGCGTACGAGAGGGAGAAGAACAAGTAATTCTTGAGAAATCAATTGACTTTGTCGGAAATTTTCATCCTTCGAGAGGGTTGCACTTCAATGACGAAGAGGCACTAATAAGATTGTTGGAGCGGATAAGTGCAAATTATTTTGATAAGAGGATAGAGGCAAAAGCCTCAGGCATATTTGAAAAACTCGATAGAAGGTTTTTTGAAGAACTGAAGAGGGAAGCTTTCAAAAGGTCGAAGATAGAGTTACAATTAGCGTAAGAATTAATGGGGAGGGGCTATGGCTGATCAAGATGTGAAGAAAAATCTAGATGATATCAAAGACGACCTTTTTGCCGCACTAAATATTGCTGGGGTATCAGATTCTGACAAGAAGGTATTGGTTGCCAAAATGTATAAGGCTGTCGAGGATAGAGCCATCACACGCTTTATGGCAGACGCTAGCGAAGAGCAGAAGGCCAAGATAGAGGAGATCTCAAAGCAAAATGATCCAAAATTATTCGATCAATATATCGAAGATAATTATGATGCTATCTCTCAGATATTCCAAGAGGAAGCACTCAAACTTAGAAGTGATCTAATCGCCAAATTCGGCAAATAAGGAGGGGTATCATGCCAGATGGTAAAGGGCCAGGCGGTCCAGAACAACAACCAAAACCAGAACAAACAAAGAAACCATGGTTTTCCGGGTTTGCTAGTTTTTTCGGCAAGAGGGAACCAGAAAGTACGGAAGAAATTGTGAATCAAGCTCTTGGCGGTGCTCCGGCTCCTCTCGCTCCGAAACCTCAAAGGGAGCCTGCTTCGTCTAGCTTGATAGACGAAATTCTAAATCCAAAACCATCTGTTGTCGCTCCTCCGGCCCTGTCACCAGAGGTTGCCCGACAACGAGCAGCAGTGTTGGAGGAAGTGCAGGATACGACTGGTGTTGATAGCGAAACTATTGCAGATCTTACTTCTACTGAAAATGGTGGCGAAACACTTTCTCAGGCAGACGACGCAAAGTTTCAGCGCTGGCTTGACCTCATGGGCATAGGCATTGGCCACGAAGATCAAATATTGGGGATGGATCAAGGAACTATCGAGGATCCCCGTGTGGCAGAGATTGCTGCTGACCCGCTCCTCAAAGTCAAAGAAGGAGCGACCGAGGCGTTTGATAAGTTTAGAAGTGCGTGCAGAAATAATGTTAGAAACATTATCATCACAGTATTGGTAGGAATAGCTTTCGCGTCAGTAAATCAAATATATAAGCATAGTGGTGTTGATATGCCTGTACAGAGTGGTACCTCCACCCAGACTATAGCTCAGCCAAACGAAGATGGTCCCGGATTTGTACCTATCCCTGACAATGAACTTCCCAAGTTTGGCCCTGTGGATCAACCTCAACCAGAAGTTGGTTCTGGCGATGGCCCAGATCCTGAGGACGATGGTCTCAAACCTGACGCTGCCGCTCCTGACGGTAATGGAGACTCTGATGCAGATGGCGGAGGCAAGGCTGCGGGGGATGACACTGGGGAGAAGCCTGCGCCAGATGTAGTTCCGGATAGTGGCCAAGCAGATAGCGGAGACGGGATGGGCCCGATCGATCCGACAGTGGGGCCCCTAACTGTAGACCCTCATAATACAAATTTCGCCTTTGGTCAGCTCCAAGGGGATCACCAAGATCCTACGGTGCCGATGACCGATGCCGAAAGGGCAGCAGCATCTGGACCGGGTACGGCCGATAGGGTGGCAGACCAGATCATGCCTGGTTTCCTCAACGATCCTGCCAAAAACACAGCGGGAATTACGCTAAGTCAAGCTCAAATCGACCAGGCAAGCGAACAGGTGGCCCAGGCGATGATCGATCAGGGCTATGCATCTGCCGATGGATCTGTAACAGACCAATCCAACTTGAGAATGTTCCATGGCCCGGAAGAAGCTCTGAAAGCTGCTCAAGCAGTTCAGGCTGCTACACCGGAGGTCGCACCAGGCGGTCCTACTGTGCAACAACCGGAATCAACTGGTGATAATCCGTTGCCAGCACTCGAGCCAGGTGCGGTTTTGGGTCCTAGCGCTGTAGATAGCATCAGGGATCAGTTGTTGGCGCCTAGCACCTCTGCCAATCCACTTGATAGCGCCCCAGCTGGTGCTAACGAATTACCTACAACCCAAAACCCAGTCGACTCTGCTCCTGCCGAGGGTTATATAATTCCAGATGCACCTATCGTCCAACCCGATCCCATGGCCGCGATTAACAATATCTCTGCTCAGCCAGATCCTATATTGACCTCTGATCTATCAAGCCTCAGACCTGGAATAACAGGACAGCAGACCCCAGAGTTGTCCGCCACAACGCCGCTTCCTCAGCCTGAGGCAATCCCTGCCGCTGGTGTACGAGTCGGTGCGTTTGCTCCGAGAGTGATCAAGGCAGCAGATCTAGCGAAAATGGGTGGAGTTAGGAAATGGGTTCCGGGGCAATCAATTATAGGCAAAGCACCGGACAACAGGACCACTCCTGTGCCGCCCAAAAGAGACGACAATATCCCCGTGGACCCAAGAGATATCTCTGACCCGCTGATGCCGCCAAAGGTTCCTAACGGAATAGACAACGATGACACGCTGCCGTTGCCACCAGTCAAGCCGAAACCAGAATCTCCAAAAGACGAAAAGCCACAAAGCCCTGCCGAAAGGGAAAGGGCAGCCCGTACTCATCTCAGAAGCTCCGAAAAGCTAATTGCTAAAAACCCAGATGCTAAGCCGACCGACGCAATGATTGCAGGAGCGAGAACAGATTTTGAAGCTACGGCCAGCAGCGTGGGTGTGGATAGCCAGAGAGCGAATGCTTTTTGGAATGCTATGGTTCGTGTCTGGCAGGAGAGAGGTGTTGGCGCTGTCGCCGGAATGGCCGAGGATATCAAAAAAAATCCGGATAGGTTGGTCCGAAATTATCCAGAATTTTTACCTGACCCCGCGACCAAGCCGATCGTGATGCCGACCACAATTGGTACTATCAGCCCAGATGGGCAGTGGGAAGTTGTGGCTTTGACAAGAAAACTTGCAGCCTGGGTGCCAAGCGTTCGTTCCGCTCTCAAAAGATGGGCAGATAGAGATCTAATGTACAGTGGTGCGAAGTCTATGGTTGAAATTAGCAACCGCCCCGAGGCGGAAGTAGCCAAGTAACAAGCAAAGTATTGATAGTATAAAGAGAAACGGTCCGTAATGGGCCGTTTTTCAGTGCCGGAGCTTGAGGAACAAGCCAAAATGTGGTAGTCTATCTTAGAATTATTCCGAGATCGTCTAGTGGCAGGACAGCAGATTCTGGATCTGCTTACCTAGGTTCGAATCCTAGTCTCGGAACCAAGAAATGCATCGCTTGCGGTGTATTTCTTGGTTAATACCAAACTCTCGCCAACCGTTCATAAATAATTACGGACGGTTATTCGGGAGGGACGTATGAATCCAAATCACGACAAGGTATCTTTTCTGCACATCGCTGCTGCGATCAGTTTGGCAGCCTCAATTATTCTCTTGATCGAAAACCGAAGGCTGAATCGTCTTCTTGGCGATGCGGTCCATGATCATCTAACTGGTCTCCACACACGGAAGCAGTTGATGAAACATCTGAAGCGATTGGAGGCGGGTGGCGCGAAATCTCTGCCTCTTTCGATTATCTTTATCGATGTTGATGGCCTCAAGCCGATCAACGACGAGTTCGGTCACCGTGCCGGTGACCTGCATCTGAAGACGATAGCCAACATCATCGAGCTGAACACGCATTCCGGCGATATTTCTGGCCGCTTCGGAGGCGATGAGTTCTTAATCGCTCTGTCAAATACCGATTTTGATGAGGCAACACTCGTTGCTGAGCGATTACGTTGCATCTGCGAATCCACTCCGAGCAAGCATCCGCTTTCTGTCTCGATCGGTGTCGCAACTCGGTGGGACGTCACAATTCCAATCGACCAGGTGATCCATGAGTCAGACGAAAGAATGTATGAAGAGAAGGAGCGGAAGAAAATACAATCGTTGTAGAAATTACTAGTGGCACTCTGGCATTAAGCCTGAGCGCCACATTTTATTTGCAGAGATATTTTTCTTCACACACTTTTGACTTTTGGCTTTATACTTTATACTTATTTCACCATGTGTCTGACAATCCCAGGAAAAATTGAATCCATAGATAACAATGGTATGGCCACTGTATTATCATCCCGCGAAAAGGCTCAGATTGACCTCTCGCTTGTTTCTGATGTCCACCCTGGGGATTGGATACTTTATGCCTCGAATAGGGCTGTAAAGGCGATCTCTGAGGAAGATGCCAAAGAGATTATCTCTTTGCTTGAAGACAACTATGGCGCTGTAGATGTCAGCCGTTTGTCTCTCCAGTTCAAGAAAATAATATACAAAGTTCGTTCCGGAAATTCAGATTTGACCAGGGACGAGATAGTTTATTTGCTTAATCTAAAGGGTCGAAATAATCTTGAAACTCTTTATGCAGAGGCGAATACTTTGCGTAAAGATAGAATTAAAGATTTTGTTTGTATCCACGGGATTATTGAGTTTTCGAATTATTGCAAAAATCTTTGTCTTTATT
>CAZGJE010000009.1:4693-13836 GCA_964526355.1 uncultured Candidatus Saccharibacteria bacterium | reverse complement strand
TGCCTGCTGCCATCACAGTAGCTGCCCCTCTCCTGGTCGGTTTCCTCTTGGGCCCAGTCGCCCTCGGCGGATTCCTGATCGGTACTATCATCACTGGATTATTTATAGCCATTTCAATGACTTCTGGCGGTGGCGCTTGGGACAACTCGAAGAAATACATTGAAGACGGGAATTTTGGCGGCAAAGGCTCTATCGCTCACGCTGCTGCAGTCACTGGTGACACAGTCGGTGATCCATACAAAGATACCGCTGGTCCAGCTATCAACCCAGTCATCAAAGTCGTAAATATTATTGCTATGCTTATCGCCGGAACTTTGGTCAAATACGAACTTTCTAGCATGGTCAAGATCATCATCGTGGCTGCTCTAATCCTCGGCGTTGCCGCTTGGATGATATTCGCACCGAAGATGAGTGCCAAAAGCGCCAAATAATTTGGTTCGCTTGAACTATGAAAAATTCTATAGAAAAAAGCAAGGCTGAATTTGAGTTTTCTCTTGACCGGTTCGAAGGAGACAAAGCAGTCCTTATGGATGAGAACGATGAAGAACTGATTTTGCCCAAGAAGTTGTTGCCTAAGGAGATCGTAGAAGGAAAGATCGTGATCCTTACAATTTATGACAATGAGGTCAAGCAGCTCGAAAAGGAAAAGCAGGCCAAAGATATATTGAACGAAATACTTGATATCGAAAAATAATTTGTACTAAGAAATGGGTCGGCTGGAGAAAACAGCTGCCCCATTTTTGATATCGGTCTTTCAATATTTCCCCTCAATTGTTAAAATGTGAGTATACAGACAAATCATTAATATTGGCGATGCACATCAAGCCAAAAACGAAGAAAATTCTGCGAATTGGACTGCTAGCGGTAGCGGGGCTTTTGGCGTTGTCATTAATTTTGTTCGCTGGATATTCACTTTTTTACTCCAAGAAAATATTTCCAAGACAATATATCGGTGGACTTGATCTGAGTGGGATGAAGAAGAAAAGCGCCTCGGAGAAACTCTCCGCCAACGCTGGTGAAGTTCTCAAGAGCCCGATCAAAATGATTTACTCCGAGACTGGGGCAGAGTATTCGGTCAACCCGAGTGACATCGGTCTCCAGTACGATCTGGACGCGACAGTAAATAGCCTTTGGCAGGTTGGCCGAGACAAGAGCGTTGCCAAGGCGGCCTGGGCGCAATTTGAGACGATTTACAGGGATTCAATTCATCCAGCCGTCTATACGTACAACGCGACCCAATTAACCGAAAAGATTGCCAGTATTGCCAAGGAGATTAATGAAAACGCCAAGGATTATACCCTTGAATACAATGGCGATAAATTCAGCCTTGTCGATCAGCGTCAGGAGGGGAAAAGATTAAACCAGCAGAAGCTAATAGAGACTTTTCAGACATGTTTCGAGGCAATGAGCTGTCCTGATGTTGCCTTTGAGAGAGAAAACTACAAACCAACTATCACTCTCGAAAACGCCAATCTCGCCCTGGCCAAGGCAAATCAGATAATTGACGGTGGCGAGATCACTCTTACCGGCTCGGATCAGGAGATCAAAATCGACAAAGATACTTTGGCGGGCTTCTTCGGATTCACTGGCGAAGGTACGGACATGAAACTGAGCACAAACAACGCTCGTATCAGGAAGTTTAGCGAAGCGCTAGCCAAGGGCATCGATAACGAGCCGATTAGCTCCAAGCTTGTAGTTGAAAACGGCAAAGTGACCGTTTTCACGCCCTCCAAAAACGGGCGTTCGCTCAATCAGGACAGCGTGACCGAGAGCGTCAAAAGCCTGATTTTAGCCCGTGTCTCTACCAATATGGCCGCTACCGATACCAAGACCATTGCCCTCGTAATCACCGAGAAGAAACCTGAAGTTGCGGACACCGACATCGCTACTCTTGGGATCAATGAACAGATCGGTACTGCCCTGACAAATTTCAAAGGCTCTCCAGTCAATCGTGTGCACAATTTGACTGTGGGCGCTGCTGCTCTGAACGGAGTTTTGCTCAAGCCGGGCGAAGAATTTTCAACTCTGGCTCATCTGGGCGCTATAGACGCTTCGACTGGCTACTTGGAGGAGCTGGTGATCAAAGATAATTCAACAACGCCAGAGTTTGGTGGCGGGCTTTGCCAAGTTTCCTCGACTTTATTTCGTGCTGCTCTCAATTCTGGTATGAAGATTACAGACCGCCAGAATCATAAATATCGAGTTTCGTATTATGAGCCGCCCGTAGGCATGGATGCCACGATCTATGATCCAGCTCCAGATTTCAAATTCATAAATAATTATGCGACCTCAGTCCTGATCCAATCAAAGATAGAGGGCACCAAAATCTTCTTTGATTTTTATGGCACGAAGGACAACCGAAAGGTCGAAGTCTCGACACCGACAGTTTACGATTATACCAATCCAGACCCGCCGGTCTATGTCGAAACTCCGACTATGGCGGCAGGCGAAACCAAGAGAATTGAGAAGTCGCACCAGGGCGCAACTGCGGTTTTTAACTACAAAGTCACCGCGGCGGACGGTAATATACTGCAACAGAAGGCATTCAAATCAGTCTATGTGCCATGGCAAGAGCGCTGGCTTGTAGGCACTGGCACAGCTGTCCCGGCAAACTGTTCGAACGGAGCGCAAGATGGTGATGAGACCGGTGTAGATGTTGGCGGGAGTTGCCCAAAACAAAGCTAGTTGAAAGTCGGGAGCCGGCAGTCAGGAGAATATCTTATTTTCATCTCCCAACTCTAAACTCCTGGCTCCCAACTTGATAAGGAGGGGTTACGCAAAAGAATTTTTACTACGAATGGGACGTCCCAAGAGTCCTAGAGCATTTTGGGGTCGACCCCGAAGTTGGTCTTTCTCAAGCTAAGGCCAGTCTTCGTTTACAACAAGACGGGCCGAATTCTCTCGTTGAGACCAGCACGGGGGGTGCTTGGCGTATTCTCCTCAACCAATTCAAAAACCTGTTTATTTTACTTATTCTCGGAGCAGCCGCAATTTCATATTTCGTTGACGGTGTGACTCAATCATTAATCTTGTTGGCGATAGTTTTACTCAATGTCATTTTTGGTTTCTTCCAGGAATACAAAGCCGAGCGTACGCTGAAGGATCTCAAGAAAAATTTTACTTCGAACGCCAGGGTATTGCGTGGCGGTAAGGTCGTCGAAGTTGAGAGCGCAGATTTAGTGAAAGGCGATATCGTTCTGATCGAAGCGGGGGGGAAAGTGCCAGCAGATCTCCGAATTATCGAAGCAGAGTCTCTGGAGGTCAACGAATCAGCCCTAACTGGCGAATCTCTGCCGGTCAGTAAGAATGCCAAGATATTGTCGAAAAACAAGGCTCTTCCGGACCAGATAAATATGCTTTTCAATGGCGATATTGTCGTTTCTGGACATTGTAAGGGAATCGTGGTTTCTACCGGAGAAGCGACAGAATTTGGCAAAATCGCTAATTTGACACTTAAAGAAAAAGAAAAAACTCCTCTAGAGAAGCAAATCGTCTATCTAGCCAAGAAGCTGACCTTGCTTGCATTAGTCGCTTGCTCAATCATCTTTGTGCTCGGATTATTGCGCCAGATCGAAGTTCTGGAGCTTCTCACCTTTACAATCGCCCTTCTTGTCGCTGTCGTACCTGAGAGTTTGCCAACCGCCATTACTCTGGCTTTGGCGATCGGAGTTTCTAGGATGGCCAAGAAAAAAGCACTAGTCAAGAAAATGTCGGCAGTCGAAACACTCGGGACCATCAATATTATCGCGACAGACAAGACGGGGACCTTGACAAACAATGACCTAGAAGTTGGAGAGATTTACCTCTATGATCGAGGAAAATTTGAACAGATTAGCGCCAAGAAAAATATTGAGAAAATCAGGGAAAGCGAAGCCGGCCATTTTATTGTCCATGGGCTGGCCTGCTCCAACTTAAATTTGGAGGGGAATACCGACTTTTTGGGTGATTCTGTCGAAGTAGCGATTGCAAATCTGGCCAAAACCCACAGCCATCTAGACAGATATTTCGCAAAAAATTACGAGAGAATTTTTGAGATTCCCTTTGATTCTGAGAAGAAATATATGGGAGTGATCGTAAATTCTGCTGGTAAGAAATCGTTGATTGCCAAGGGCACCGTCGAGAAAATTGTCGAATTTTGCGCGATTTCACAAAGCGAAAAGGAGAAAATATTAGCTGAAGGTCATCGTCTTTCTGCCTCTGGTTACAAAGTGATTGCACTGGCTGATAAGCATCTTAGTTCTCTCAAGAGCAGCGCCCTGACGGGGATGACCTTCAAGGGATTTTTCGCTCTAGCTGACGAACCGTCGGAGGGCGTCAAGGAGGCAATCGCTTTAGCTATCCGAGCAGGGATACGGCCGGTCATTTTGACTGGAGATCATCCCGAAACTGCTCGCTTTATCGCCGAAAAGATAGGTATTCAGGTTGAAGACGACGAAATAATAATTGGAGAGATGCTAGAGAAGGAAAGCGATAGTGAGTTGCTAGAAATTATTAAAAAAGTTAAGATTTTCGCTCGAATAGCGCCAGCAGACAAAATTAGAATCGTCGAGCTTTTCCAGCGTCAGGGATATTGTGTGGCGATGACTGGAGACGGAGTCAATGACGCTCCGGCGCTGAAGAAGGCAGATGTAGGCGTCGCTATGGGACAGAAGGGGACAGATATTGCCAAGGATTCGGCCGACATCGTCCTTTTGGATGACAAATATTCTACCATTCTGTCGGCGGTTGAATACGGACGTACTATTTCTGACAACATCAGGAATATTGTTATCTTTCTAATTTCTGGCAATCTGGTCGAGCTTTTCTTGGTTGGCGTCGGTTTTGGTTTTAATCTACCATTGCCGATCACCACAATTCAGATTCTTTGGATCAATCTGATCACTGAATCCTTGCTTGCTCTCGCTCTCTGTTTTGAGAAACCAGAGCGTGAAATTCTAGGAGGGAAGCCCCGCTCTGCCAAGGCGAACGCGCTCAAGGTTTCGATGGCTTACGCTTTGTCTCTAGCGTCTCTCTCGTTTATTATTGGTCTCAGTTTATACCTTTATGCGGTCCAAAATTTCTCTCCGATCCATGGTCGGACGATTCTATTCACTTATTTAGTCTTCATGGTAATGAGCTTCGCTGTCTCTATCCGCTCAAGGAAGAGGATTTGGGAGAGCCCAGCTTCATTTTTCCAAAATCCTTATCTCTGGATCGCTGTCCTGTTCGCGGGAGTCCTACAAGCTGTGATATTTTTCCCCTCTATCCGTCACATTTTCGGAATAATCGCTCTGAGTTCTAGCGATATCTCTATACTTGTAATTCTTATATTTATCTCGTTTTTAGGTGCAGAAATCATTCGTGCTATCCATGACAGGAGAGCAAAGAATAAGTTATGAATTTTTTTAGCAGTTTGGTATAATACGTCTATATCGGGAGGGATGTGAAAAAAAAGAGTGCGTTCACTTTAATAGAACTTCTTGTCGTCGTCGCTATCATCGGCATCTTGGCGACTGTTGTTGTTGTGAATATGTCGTCTGCCCAAAACAAAGCCAGAGATGCCCAAGTCAGGGCGAATATTTCTGCTGTCGGTAAACAATTAACTCTCGCGGCGAACGATGGCACTGATATGACAGCGTTGAATTGCTTCCCGAGTTCGACTACCACTTGTGACAGCTTCAGTGGCACCGCTGAGAAGGACCTGATAGCAAAGGCGTCAAAGAGCGTCAACCAATCAAACTCGGAGGGTATTGGGGTTTTTGGCAATAACAACAGTTTTAAGGCATTCGGAAGACTAAGTTCAAATAATAATTCTTATGTCGGGGCGAGTAATATGACGACGGGAAATATAGATAATTTTATTCCAGTCGTTTCCAACAAATTTACGAATTCAAATGGGGATTATCTAACCATCCCAAACATTGCATCTTTGCAAGCTAGCCCAAACTTTACTATCGCTGGTTGGTTTTACGCTACAGCTACTGGTAGCGAGAGAGCAGTCATCGGGAAATATAGCGGTGGTACTAATGGTAATTCTGAATATCTTCTAGATCTCATCGGCACACAAATACGGTTTTACTCGGCTGGCACATCTGTGGGCGGCAAAACCGTAAGCCTCAATCAATGGACATTCTTTGTGGCAGGGCGTGATGACTCAACTGGCAAGATATTCTTGCGGACAATCGCTGGCCCCTCAGATCTATTACCAAATCAGGTTGACAGTATTCCTGCCCCGGCACCGATAGCTACGACCAATCCGACGCAGATTGGCTCGTACAACAACTCTGCGGGATATGCTTTCGATGGCAAGATCGATTCGGTTGGTTTTTGGAAAAGATTGCTGACCATCGCTGAGGTTAATGCCCTTTACAACGGGGGTAAGGGGATCACTTCTTCTGATCTCACTGACAGTATCAAGACAAATTTGATTTCATGGTGGGATCTGAGCGAGTCCAGTGGTACTCGCAACGATGCGATTGGAACAAATCATATGTCTCCAGCACCAAACAAGAATCCCGCTAAGGCGCCTGGCGTCGGGATGGGACTTTAGATATGACCATTTTATCAAAAAATAAAACCAAGGCTTTCACCCTCATCGAGCTTCTAGCCGTCGTCGCCATTATCTAATTGGATTAAGACGACTCTGGGGGTCTTCGCTTTGGTTCGATTGATGCAAGCTTGGTGTCTGATCATTGACAAAGACGAGAAGTTGTGTTAAATTTATAACAACATAAACAAACGCACTCAATCTCTTTCGATTTTTTGAACTTATTTGATACTTTTCTATATTATTTGCTTAATGATTGAAACAGAACGAAAAGAAGCACTCGATGCCATTTGTGATCAGGTCTCGGCTTGCACTAAATGCCGTCTTTCAGAAACAAGAGCCAAAGCGGTTCCTGGTTCGGGCGATTATAATTCAAGAGTTATGTTTATTGGCGAAGCGCCAGGTGCCAACGAAGACAAAGAGGGGATTCCTTTTTGCGGTGCTGCTGGAAAATTCTTGGATGAAATGCTTGCCAGCATCGATCTAGACCGCGACAAAATATTTATCACCAACTCGGTTAAATGTCGTCCACCCGAAAATCGGGATCCCGAAGATGATGAAAAATCAGTTTGCCGCCCATATCTAGAGAGACAAATTGAACTTATTAATCCCAGATTGATAGTGGCCCTTGGTCGACATGCTGCTTCCTCTCTCCTGCCAGGAATGCCAGGTATTTCCAAGATTCACGGCAAGGCGCTGAAACGGCCAAATGGGATCGTCTATCTGCCGCTTTACCATCCAGCTGCTGCGCTACACAACGGAGGGCTCCGCAGCACTCTGATCTCAGATTTCCAGAAAATCCCCGCAATATTAAATAAAATTAACGAATATAAAAAAGAAGAAAAGGATCAATTGAAACAAGAGACTTTAATATAAGAAAATTAATACTATGAATGAACAAATCAAAAAACAGAACACAATGAACTCTAAAACACCAGCCAAAACAAGCCCGTTAGACGCGGCACTAAAACATGACATCGTGGAGGCGCACTCGCCTCGACATGATTTTCGACGTCCTGCCAATTTAGCACCAAAAAGTAATACCCAAGAGCCTAGATACACTGCTCAAAAATTTGAGCCGAAGAAAGAGAACACACCTCGCCAAGAGTCAAATCAGGGCGAGCCACGTTTCACCGCCCAACAGATCGATGAGAATTACAAATCGAAGTTTTTTTACGAACCAAAATTAAAAATCATCCCACTGGGTGGTGTCGAAGAGACCGGTGGCAAGAACACTACTGTCATCGAATACAAAAATGACATCATTATCATCGACATGGGTTTTATGTTCCCAGATGAGACAATGCCGGGCGTTGATTATGTTATCCCCGATGTTTCATATTTGGAGCAAAACAAGTCAAAAATTCGTGGATTACTAATAACTCACGGCCATTTGGATCATATTGGCGCCATCCCTTACGTATACGAGAAACTTGGATCACCTACTATTTACTCAGCTCCGTTAACTCTCGGAATCATCAAGAGCAAACTCGAAGAGTTTGGTCTTGACAACAAAGCGAAAATGTCTTCAATGAAAATTGGTGAGGACGTTCTCCAGCTTGGCTGTTTCAAAATCGAAACATTCAAGGTCAACCATAGTATCCCTCAGTCCATGGGATTTTGCATTACTACCCCCGAGGGTGTCATCGTCGTGACTGGAGACTTCAAATTTGATCATACCCCAGCTGATGGCAAACCAGCTGATTTTTCTGGACTAGCCATGATTGGCGCTCGGAAGCCACTTGTCATGTTGTCAGAATCGACCAACATCGAGAAGCCTGGTGTCTCTATTTCCGAAAAAGTTTTGGAAGACTCGCTTATGTCGATCATGGAGAGATGCGATAATAGAATTATTGTTTCAACATTCTCTACCCTGATCGGTCGTATCCAACAGGTCCTTAATGTTTCGAAGAAATTAAATCGCAAGGTTTGTTTTGTCGGACGAAGCATGGTCAAAACTGTTGAAATTGCTCTTTCGCTCGAAGCTTTGTTTTTGCCAAAAGACACCATGATCGATGCCAAAGATTTGGGTAAATATGCCGACGATAGAGTTGTTGTCGTATGTACCGGCTCACAGGGCGAGGATAATGCCGCTCTGACCCGCATCGCTAATGGCGAAGATAGAAATGTGAAGATGAAAAAGGGAGACCTTGTTATCCTTTCTTCCTCACCAATTCCTGGAAACGAGCGAGCAGTTTCTAGCCTGATGGATAGTTTATTCCGCACTGGAGCCCAGGTTATCTATCAGAGATTGATGGATGTTCACACTTCTGGCCACGCCAATCAGGAAGACCTGAAATTAATGTTAGCTTTGATCAAGCCAAAGTATCTGATTCCTTTCCACGGTGAACGTCACAAACTCATGCTTCACTGCCAGATTGCACGCGAAATGGGAATTGTAGATGAAGCTCACTGTCTAGTCGGAGACGATGGTCAGGTGATCGAATTCTCTAGCGGCAAGGGTGAAGTTACCAACAAGCGTGTACCTGCGTCTTATGTCATGGTTGACGGTTTGGGCGTCGGCGACGTTGGAAATATTGTTCTCCGCGATCGCAAGGCGATGGCTGAAGATGGTATTTTCGTTATTATCGTCACCGTCAATCACCAAACAGGTCAA
>CAZGJE010000009.1:2567-4683 GCA_964526355.1 uncultured Candidatus Saccharibacteria bacterium | reverse complement strand
AAATCCTGACCTCACCAGATATTATTTCCCGAGGCTTTATCTATATGCGTGAGAGCGAAGATTTGGTCCACAAAGCCAGAGCTGAGGTTAAGCGAATTTTCGTCAAATATACTGCGCCTGGCAAGGGCAAGCCTGACTATACTGTTGCCAAACAAAAGCTTCGCGATGAACTCGGCGATTATCTCTTCAAAGAGACAGAGCGCAAGCCAATGATTATCCCAGTCATTATCGAGGTCTAAGGGAGTGGCAAGTTTCGGAGGGGCAGAGAGACGGAAAAAACAAAAAATGGGAAGGAGCTGTAGAAATACAGTTCCTTTTTGTTGCGCTGGGATTTGCTTTGATCTATAATGAGAGGAGAATGCATCCGGTATTCCAATTTGTTGTTATGTTGGAAATTTATCAAAAATAATAGGATGCACAAAGAGGGAAAATTGGGCAGAAAAAGAATTCATCCAAAAAACAAACCGACCAGACGCTGGTATCAAAGAGAAGATGAATGGGGCAACTTCGTCTTCGACTGGTCTCTCGGACTCCCCAAAGAGATTTGGCGTCTGATCTTTTCCATTCTCATGCTTATTCTGGGGGTTATTATTCTTCTCGGTTTCTTCGGCCGAGCAGGTTCTATCGGAGTTGGATTGTCTGGCCTGATATATCGGCTGTTTGGCAAATTCGGCGGAGTAGTTTTCGACATATCATTTATATTTGTCGCATATCGGCTCATGATTCCGCCCAAAGACAAGAAGGGCAAAGTTGGATATAGAGTCGCTGAATTTTTTGGGATTTTTCTTCTACTGTTCTCGCTCCCAACGTTTATCCACCTTTTCATCCCAGTAGATATTTCCAAGGAAGTAGCTACTAGGGGAGGCTACGGCGGAGAAATAGGCAATCTCATTTCTGGCCCGCTTCGAAGCGCAATTGGACTGTTCCCGACCTTCCTCCTCACCGTTGCTTTCATAGCCATATCGTTGATTATGATTTTTGGATTCTCGATCCTGGAATTTTTTGTCATGATGCGCGCAGAGGAGAAGGAAGATGGCAAAGACGGCCCCAAATTGAATATCAACAATAGCGGTGCACAAGCTATCCAACCCAGCGCCAAAGTCTCTGTTTTTGAAGCGGTGCGGAGAAGATTTGGCTTTCACAAACAGCCCAAATTTGAGGAAGTTAGCCGTGCTCAAGTTCTCGAAATTGCCGAGGACCGAACTCCCAAAGCTCCAGCCAAACCGGGGGTAGCTTGGAAATATCCAGACATTAACATATTGAAAGAGCTGGACGAGGTCGCCAACCCAGGTAATATTTACAAAAATGCCGAAGCAATTCAAAACTGCCTCAAAACCTTTAGTATGGACATCACTTTGGGCGACGCAAATGTCGGTCCGACCGTTACCCAATATACAATCAAACCGAAAGAGGGCGTTAAATTAAATCAAATCGTAGCTCGTCAGAATGATTTGGCTCTTGCATTGTCTGCCAAGAGCATTCGTATCGAAGCACCAATTCCTGGTAAAAACGCTGTCGGTATCGAAATACCGAACAAAGTTTCAGCCAAGGTCACCCTGCGTGAGATATTAAATGCCCCACAATTTTCCAGCGTGAAGAGTAAGCTTGCTCTAGCCCTTGGACGTGACGTAGCCGGTGAACCGGTAGCTATAGATTTGGAAAAAATGCCTCATATTTTGATCGCTGGGGCCACTGGATCGGGAAAATCGGTCTGCATCAATACGATTATTGTAACTTTGCTTTACAACAATTCTCCAGCTGAGCTGAAGATTTTGCTTGTAGACCCAAAGCGTGTTGAATTGACTGGCTACAATAGTATTCCTCATCTTTTGACTCCAGTGGTTACCGAAGTCGACAAGACGGTCTCTGCGTTGAAGTGGGCGGTCTGGGAGATGGAAAGACGCTATAAGATGTTTTCAGAGTTGGGAAAACGCAATATTATCGCTTACAATTCTGATCCTGGGTCTGAAGGGAAACTGCCTTATATAGTTGTAATTATCGATGAGTTGGCTGATCTGATGGCAACATCAGCCAAGGAAGTCGAAGGTTCGATCGTCCGTCTGGCACAGATGGCTAGAGCAACTGGGATGCATTTGATTATTGCTACTCAGCGTCC
>CAZGJE010000009.1:1885-2557 GCA_964526355.1 uncultured Candidatus Saccharibacteria bacterium | reverse complement strand
ACCATCAACTGACGTTATAACAGGTGTTATTAAAGCAAATATTCCTTCTAGAATTGCTTTCGCGACTGCCTCTCAGGTTGACTCTCGCACTATCCTAGACGTCTCTGGTTCTGAAAAACTGCTAGGCTTTGGGGATATGCTGTATATGGCAGCAGGCCAGAAGCCACGTCGTATCCAGGGTTGTTACGTTTCTGACCCAGAAATCGAAGAGGTGACAAAGTTTCTAAAGGATCAGGCAGAGCCACAATATAACGATTTGGTTACGAACTTCGGCGGAAGCCGCAACGGATCGGCTGGTAACTCGATCAACGGATCGAGCGAAGATGATTTATATAATGATGCCGTTGATACAGTAGTAGCGGCAGGGAAAGCAAGCGCTTCTTTACTCCAGCGCCGGCTTAAGGTAGGCTATGCCAGAGCAGCACGATTACTCGATATTCTCGAAGAAAATGGAGTGATCGGCCCGCCAGATGGTGCCAGACCCCGAGATGTTCTTACTGACGAAATGTCAGGCAGCGGGATGAGCCATGTTTCGACCGGGTTCACACCAGAGCAGGTGCCGTGGGCATACCATTCATGCGGGGCCATGACATTCGAGTCCGACATCATCGTCTTGAGCCTTGCATCCAGATCCGGCGGCAGCGCGAGGGGCTTGCGTTCGCGCGCGGCGGC
>CAZGJE010000009.1:0-1875 GCA_964526355.1 uncultured Candidatus Saccharibacteria bacterium | reverse complement strand
GTAGCACCTATGATAGTTCACACGATTATCAAGAGGACGAAAAAACATCATAACATGGTAAAAGGTTTTTCAAAAAGAAAAGTTGCAACTGATTTAACCCTGGGGGAGATGCTTAAAAGTGGCCGAGAAACAAAAAATATTCCGATCGAAGAAGCGGAAATCGGCTCAAAAGTTAAATCAAAATATCTTGTTGCCCTGGAAAAAGATGACTGGGGCGATCTCCCGTCCTCTGTTCATATCAGAGGTTTTGTCATGGCCTATTCTAAATACCTAGGCTTAAACGTTCACGAAGCTCTCGGTCTTTTTGACAGGGAAAGGAAACTGTACAAGAAAGAGTCCGCTCATAATTTGTCATACAAGAAAACAATCAAGGACACTCCGATCCTTATCACACCGAAACTGCTCGGCTATGCTGCGGCGATTATTCTGATTGTCGCATTTTTTGGCTATATTAGTTATCAAGTGAGAGGTTTCGCTGGTACTCCTGATTTGAAGATTACCTCACCTGGAAACAATCAGATTTTCGACAACGATAGCGTGGAAATAGCCGGTATCGCTGATATAGATGCGGTGCTCAAGATAAATCAGGAGATTATTCCAATCACCAACGATGGTCATTTTATTAGCGATATCAAACTTCACAAGGGAGTGAATGTGATTAAAGTCGAAGCCATAAACAAGGCCAAGAAGCAAACAAGTGAAGTCCTGACCATCGAATACAAGCCGAAGACGGCACTTATTAATTCAAACGCAAACCAATAGAATTTCTTAATTAAATTTTCCCGGAAGGATTTATATGGCCAAGAAGGAAGCTACCAAAGAAGAAAAACAAATATCAAATATGGATTTGGGCAAAAACGAAGCTCTTAAATCCGCGTTGTTGACGATTGAGAAGCAGTTCGGCAAGGGTGCAATTATGACCATGTCGGATACCGGTTCGTACAAAGTTGATGCCATTTCCACCGGTTCTCTATCTCTTGACCTGGCTCTTGGCGTTGGCGGCCTACCGCGTGGTCGAGTAGTCGAGATATATGGCCCAGAGTCATCCGGGAAGACTACGCTTGCTATTCATACTATTGCTCAATCTCAGAAAACTGGCGGGTATTGTGCGTTTATAGATGCAGAACATGCTTTTGATCCTGAATATGCCAAAAGAATCGGGGTCAATCTAGATGACCTTCTAATCTCTCAGCCAGACAACGGCGAACAAGCTCTCGAGATTTGCGAAACCCTTGTTCGCTCCAATGCGCTCGACGTCATCGTCGTTGACTCAGTGGCAGCACTAGTGCCTCGCGCTGAGATCGAAGGCGAGATGGGAGACTCCATGATGGGTGTCCAGGCCAGACTGATGTCTCAAGCACTGCGAAAATTGACTGGTGCAGTTAGCAAATCCAAGACAATTCTCATCTTTATCAATCAAATCCGTATGAAAATTGGGGTTATGTTTGGTAATCCAGAGACAACAACGGGTGGAAATGCACTCAAGTTTTACGCCTCGGTCCGTCTTGATATTCGTCGCAAGGCTACGCTGAAGCAAGGAGATGACAATGTCGGGAACAACGTCACTGTCAAAGTGGTAAAGAACAAGGTTGCCCCTCCTTTCCGGAAAGCCGAGTTTGACATTATCTTCGGGACCGGTATCGATTACGAAGGTGAAGTCTTGGATCTGGGAGTGAACAAGGGAATAATAGATAAGGCTGGATCATGGCTGTCATACAACGGCGAGAAGCTTGGTCAGGGCAAAGAGGGCGGTCGGGCATTTTTGAAACAGAACCCCAAGATTACAGAGGAAATCAAAGCCAAAATCCTCGAGAAGGTGGCAGCTGATAAAGCTATATCCGACGCAAACTGATAAATACATATTTATGAAAAAAA
>CAZGJE010000008.1:428-16536 GCA_964526355.1 uncultured Candidatus Saccharibacteria bacterium | reverse complement strand
CAAGCCAGAGTCGCTGGTCAAGGCATTTCATATTGCCATTTTCGATGTCGACGTCTAGGACGAGCGCTCGACTTTTGTCATCCCTTTGGATATCTAGAAATAGCTTTCCTCGGTGATTTATTGTTAGAACAGAGCGGCTAGCGCTTGGCGGGGTTAATCCATTCTTGCTGTCATAGCTTATCGTATCTGTATCATAGCTTATAATGATCCAGCTCAAGAGCCCTGTCCTTGTATCTTCAGCGATAATGTAAAATTCGGTCCGTATACCCCAGAAAGCACTAGTATGAGCTCTGATATTGCCAAAAATACAATAATACTTTGGTGTGTCATCATCGAAGACTTTAGTCTTGATGAGCTTAAATCCATCAGGCAAGAGATTCTGCGCTTTTTCTAGATTTGTTATTTTGTAGCAGAGAAAGAGGCTGTAGGGTTCGACAACAAATCCCATATGCGGCGTTTTCTTCGCCGATGCCTTGATGAGTATTTTCTGAATTGGTTTTGGCAGGAGGGCGTTGAAAGGCTGTATGAAGTGAAGGCCACCCACTGATATGGGGTTGATCAGTCGTTCCACACTTTTGGCGAAATCTTCTTTTTTCATATGGTTCATCCTATGAAATTAGTAATCAGTTCAATTTTATCCGAATATATAGATTCTTGAAAGTCTTTCTTGAATCATTATCTGCACGGAGATCTTTCTGCCATGCTTATCAATTCGAAAAAAATCAAAAAGTTGGCTAACCATTTTTCCTGTTCAACCGAGAATTATTTGTTAGAATCAGCCTTGCAAAACATCGACGAGCCGTTTGGGACATCCTCGAGTACAATTTGTCGGATTGCAAAATTAAAAGTACAATAAAGACGTACTAATTAACGAATGAGCCAATATGGCAAACGACAAGATCCCCGAAAACTTAATAGATAAAATTGATTTAAACAATAAATTACTTAGTAAAAATATTTATCTAAGCAAATGGTACTTCGTCTTTGGCCGTGGTATTATTGCCGGTCTCGGCGCTTCCATCGGCGCCGCCATCATTATTTCGGGTCTAGCCTATGTTCTCAATCTAGTTGATTTTGTACCTTTTATGGGCGGTTTTATCGAAAAAACTAAAACTATTTTAGAAAATGCTAGGTAGACTGTCTTATTGATCAAATATGGGAAAAGCGTATAAGATTACAGTTAGGAAAAAATGACGGCTTAATCGTCATTTTTTCTTGTTCAACCGGCTATAATTTGTTAGAATCAGCCATGTAAAACATGATGGGCCTATAGTTAAGTGGTTTAACACGGCATTCGCATTGCTGAGTCCCGAGTTCGATTCTCGGTAGGTCCACCACGCTAAGCGTGGTAAAAGCGACGCTAAACGTCGCACCATGGTCGCTTAACTCAGCGGTAGAGTGCCTCATTCACATTGAGGAAGCCACTGGTTCAAATCCAGTAGCGACCACCAAACTTCGCCTCACTTCATTCGGCTTCGCTTGGCAAGCCAAACAACTATGATTACAGAAAAATACAAATCTATTATCGCAGCAGCGGAGGCTGGCGGGAAAATCGTCAGGAAGTATTTTGGTGAATCACTCGAATTGGAGAGCAAAGGTGTTGCTTCAAATTTTCGCACCAAGGCTGATATTAATTCAGAAAGAAAAATCATCGAAATCTTGGAGCGAGAATTTCCCGATTACAATATCAACTCAGAAGAGACCGGGAAGATTGGGAAAAATTCAGATTTTGAATTTATCATTGATCCACTCGATGGTACGAACAATTTTGCACTCGGTATCCCAAATTTTTCTGTCTCTATCGCCCTGGTTCATCAAGGTGAGGCGATATTTGGCGTGATATATCAACCGATAACGGATGAAACATTCTATGCTGAGAAGGGCCAAGGAGCTTGGCTCAATGGCAAAAAATTGAAGACCAATGGTGAGAAACTTTTGATCAACTCCACTATTTCGCACTCTACCGGCTACGAGGGCTCGAGGGAGCAAATTAGTAAATTCAGGATTGCCTTTGATCAGGCTGGTATCAAACGTTGGATGGAAAATTGGTCGATCGCGGTAGATTGTTGCCTTATCGCGCTTGGTCGGATGGAAGTCCTGGTCAACAACGGCAACGAAGTCTATGACTATGCGGCTGGCAAGCTAATCGCGAGAGAGGCGGGGGCGGCCATTATCGATTTTGACGGCAATCTTGATTCATCAGCAGAGAATGATCGATTTTCTGTCTGCGCAAACAAATCGATAGCGGAAGCGATCACCCCAATTATCAAATCAGCGATTGAAAAAATATCATAATTCTGGTAATGTAAATGCGTTCAGGCGAACAGAAATCGCATGTGCGCCCATAGCTCAGTTGGTTAGAGCGCCTCATTGACGTTGAGGAGGTCAGAGGTTCGAATCCTCTTGGGCGCACCATGAAAAAGGCATCACGATAAGTGGTGTTTTTTTCATGGAATTAATAGAGAGGATTCGAACTGGGAAGGGGTCGGGAAACGGGAGTTTCCCGTGCAGGAAAATACTAAAAACCGTCGGTTTTTAGAAGCGAAGAATGAGTGCTCGAGATCCTCTTGGGCGCACCATAGTTAGAACGAAATATCGCATGGCTCGGCCAGCGATTTTTTTGTGGACAAAGTGGTTGGACAGCTTATGAGAATTGGTCTAGACTTAAATCAAACAAAAACAAAGAAGCGGCGAGATGCGCGCTTTTTTCGTCGACAGCCATCTAATCGGAGCATAAATGACACCAAAAGAATACATTGAGAACGCGAAGCGGACGGAATCAGGCACTTATGCTTTCCCAGCCTTTCGAGATTTGTCTCCGAGAATCGAGCATGCTGTTTATGGTATTGTGACTGAGGCGGGCGAGCTCATGTCAGCGGTCAAGAAGACCAAAATTTACGAGAAGCCACTCGACAAGATCAATCTGGTCGAAGAGGCGGGAGATGTGATGTGGTATCTGGCCATATTGGCTGACGAATTGGGAGTCTCGTTTGAAGATATCTGGGACAAGAATATTCGCAAACTGAAGGCTCGCTATCCAGATAAATATGACCATGCGATGAATTTCAATAGACAACATGATAAAGAGAGAAAAGAGCTAGAAAATTAAATTGGGGGATTAGTATGAGTATCGAAACAAATATTGGCATGGGCGATCCAGCCCCTGAGGGATACAAAGAATTTGATAGTCTGATGTACAAATACATTCAGGGCGAGTTGGACGCTGGGCAAATGCTGCTACAGGCATGCCGAAACAACGAAAATAGTCGTTCTGCGGTATTGAATATGATTAACATTATGCACGCCAAGTTTGATGAGGGTGGTTCGGAGCCAGACCCCAGTACCGAAGAAGCAATCAATCAGTTGGAAGATGCAATTCTTATTACCATGAATCCCAATATCAAACATGACTAAGCAATCCGGCAAATTTATTGTTATTGATGGTTCTGACGGAGCGGGGAAGAAAACCCAGTCTGATATTTTGATTGAAAAATTGAAAAGTGAGGGTCGAGAAGTAGCCTTCTACGATTTTCCTCAGTATACAGAGACTCTCTTTGGCAAGATGGTCGGCCGATATCTAAACGGCGAATTTGGCGAGGCCGATGAAGTCAGTCCATATCTGGCTTCATTGCTCTACGCTGGAGATCGCTTCCAGGCAAGCAATAATATCAGGCGTGATTTGGCGGCTGGTAAGACGGTAATTTCCAATCGGTATATTCAATCAAATATGGGCTTCCAGACTGCCAAATTTAATAACAAAAAAGAAAAAGAAGATTTTCTGGCTTGGCTAGAAGAATTAGAATATAAGGTATACGGCATACCCAAGGCGGATCTCGTGGTCTATCTATACGTGCCTAGGAAAATTAGCCAACTGCTTGTAGATCAAAAGTCCAAGCGACAATATACTGAGATGGCTAGAGACATCCACGAGAAAAATGATGATTTTCTGGATAGGGTCGAGCAAAGTTATATTTGGCTATCGGAAAAATATCCTGAGTGGCGCAAGATTGATTGCGCGGTTGACAACAAGATTTTACCAATCGAAGATATCGCCAAAAAGGTTTTTTCTATCGTTAGCAAGGAAATATTATGATATATGCTTGGCAAGACAAATTAGAGAAGAAGATCAGAGAATATCTGAAGGGTTACACCGCCTGCCATGATTTTTTCCATTTAGATAGAACAAAAAACACTGCTCTAAGAATTGCGAAAAATATTGATTGCGACGAAGAAACGCTTGTCGCGGCCGTTCTGCTTCATGATACTGGATACAAAAATCATGAAGATGATGACAAGAATCACTTCAAATATAGCATGGAAATAGCCAAAGAATGGCTGCCAGAAGTTGGTTTCCCTGATTCAAAATTGGGTGACGTTTTGGAAGCAATTCGTCTACATGACAATTATGCCTGGGGCCATGACGGAGAAGAGACCAACCATGTCGAGACCAAAATTTTGCAAGACGCTGACCGCCTCGAATCGATGGGAGCGATCGGTATCAGCAGAATCGCGTATTACTATGGAGAAAGAGGCTATCCGATAGTTACCGACGAACCAGTGCCGGAGTCCAAGGAAGTCTGGCTCAATCACAGTTTCTTGGACGCTCTGGATAGAGGGGCACTTCAAAAATATGACAATTTGAACTTCCCAATTTCAAAAGAAATGGCTGTAAAACGATACAAATTCACCAAATTATTTCTAGATGAGCTGAAAAGTGAGATCAAAAGCGAGGACTTATGATTTGAGGTGAAGAATGTCATTCCGGACTTGATCCGGAATCTATATCATTCTTGGATCCCAAATCAAGTTTGGGATGACAAAATTAAGGAGTTATTATGAATTTAAAAGAATCAGACAAAGAAATATTTGAAATTATCGATTGCGAGAAAAAGCGCCAGATCGAAGGGTTGGAAATGATTGCTTCGGAAAACTACACTTCAGAGGCGGTGCTGGAGGCGACAGGATCCATATTGACCAACAAGTATGCCGAGGGATATCCGTCTGCTAGATATTACGGAGGATGTGAATGTGTCGACCAAGCAGAATCACTGGCAATCGAGCGGCTCAAGAAACTCTTTGGCTGTAAATATGCCAACGTCCAACCACATTGTGGATCGGCTGCCAATATGGCTGCCTATGCTGCTGTGGCACAGCCAGGCGACGTTATCCTGGGCCAAGCGATGGATGCAGGCGGCCACCTGACTCATGGCGCCAAGGTTAGTTTTAGCGGTAAATGGTTTGTTTCCCACTCTTATGGGATTGATCCAGAGACGGGCCGATTGAATTACGACAAGATCAGGGAAATTGCCCTCGAAGTTAAGCCAAAGGTGATCATGTGCGGCTACTCAGCCTATCCTCGCGCCATTGATTTCAAGAAGTTCAGGGAGATTGCCGATGAAGTTGGTGCTATTCTTATCGCAGATATTGCTCACATTGCTGGCTTGGTTGCGACCTGGTACCATGATTCACCAATCGGAATTGCTGATATAGTGACTTCTACGACACACAAGACCTTGCGCGGCCCGAGAAGCGGTATTATTATGACGAATAGCGAGGAGCTAGCCAAGAAGATAGACAAGGCAGTATTCCCGATGCTGCAAGGTGGCCCGCTCGAGCATGTGATCGCTTCCAAAGCTGTTGCATTTGGGGAAGCACTGAGGCCAGAGTTCAAAGAATATATTGGGAAGGTACTGGATAATATGCAAGCCTTTGCCAAGACCTTAATGTCATTTGATTTCGAGCTTGTAACTGGTGGTACCGACAACCATTTGGTACTGGTCGATTTGCGTAAGAAAAACCTAACTGGCAAAGATTTTGAGCATTCTTTGCACGAGGCCGGTATCACGGTCAACAAGAACGGAGTCCCAGCAGACCCTAACCCACCCAAGATTTCTTCGGGGATAAGAGTTGGCACTGCTGCTCTGACCACCCGTGGCATGGGAGTGGCTGAAATGCAGAGAATTGCCGAAATGTTTAACATCGTGGCAGAGAATATGGACAACGCCGAAAAGCTGGCTGAAATTAAAGCCGAGGTCAAAGAAATGGCAATCAAATTCCCCGTGCCGGGAATCAATTAATAACCGTTGGGAGATTTATGATTATTGGAATTGTGGGCTCGATTGCTTCGGGCAAAGATACGGTGGCAGACTATCTGAAAGAAAAGGGTTTTGAATCTTTTTCTCATTCTGAAATCCTGCGTGAAATGATGAAAGAGGAGGGTATTGAGCCGACTGTCCCGAATCTTACGACCCATGGCAACAATCTCAGGGAGACGAAGGGGTATGGCTATTTATCGGAAGCGATTTCTCAAAAAATTAACCCAGAAAAAAACACTATTGTAACTTCAATTCGCCAAGTTGGAGAGATTGAATATTACCGAAAACGTTGGGGGGACCAGTTCACTCTAATCAAACTGGACGCGCCTAAAGATATGCGTTTTGATAGATTAATCAAGCGCAACAAACCTGGAGATGTTCAGTCTATGGCCGAGCTTGACGAGATCGAAGCCAAACAAGCCGATGGCAAGGGTGGCGGCATGAACATGAACAAGTGCTTCGAGATGGCTGATATCCAAGTTGACAATATCGGCACTTTCCAGGATCTTTATCAGAAGATCGACAACATAATATTAGAACTAGGCAAGAAATAGATGACACAGTTTGACAAAGTTTACCAAAACGCAATTACCAGGGTGATGAATGAGGGCATCGAGGAGTTAAATGTCCGGACTGGCCTCAAGACCAAGGCGGTGCCAGGGCTAACATTTCAAGTCGATTTTGGTTTTCCGATCCTGACTTTGCGCAAAATCCCCATCAAAATATTTGTAGCCGAGATGATATGGTATCTCTCTGGCGGGCAGCGGCCGAGCGACTTTTTGGACAAATACACTAAGATCTGGGATGACTTTCTGGAGGAGGATGGTACGGTAGCGGCCGCCTATGGTTACCGTTGGCGCCATGCTTTTGGCCGAGATCAGATTGCTGATCTTGTCACATTGTTGCAAAAAGATCCCTCCTCCCGCCACGGTGTCGTCGTCACTTGGGATCCTGCTGATGATGGGCTATCGAGCGGCACTAAGAAGAAAAACGTACCATGCCCATACACTTTCACAGTCAATATTATTGGGAACAAGCTACATCTTCACTCAGTTGTCCGTTCCAACGACATGATGTTGGGTTGTCCTCATGACACTGCTGGTTTTGCGCTTCTACAGTATTTACTGGCTGCCAAACTCGGCGTCAAACCAGGAGTATATACTCACACCGTTTCCAATGCACATATTTACGAAAACCACTATGCTCAAGCTCACGAGCTTCTTAATCGAGAAAATTCCCATCCGCCAATCATATTTGAACCCAAGGCAGACTGGCTGGATCGCGCGATGGCAGGCGACGAGTCCTTGATCATGGAAATTTACGAAATACTTAGTAGCCAGTACAATCCAAAAGCAGCCGTTAAAAAAATGAAAATCGCCTTATGAAAACAATAATTATTATGGCCGAATCGCTCGACGGAGTGATCGCTCACGACAAGGATCATACTGCCAATTGGACTTCCAAGGAAGACAAGCAATTTTTCGTGGCCGAGACTAAGAAAGGCGGCGCAATAGTCTTTGGCCGCAACACTTTCGCTACTTTTGGCGATAGACCACTTCCAAATCGCCTTAACTATGTCATGACTATGAATCCGGATGACAAGAAATTAGAGAAACCAGGTTTGCTCGAATTCGTCGTGAACACCTCTCCTGCAGAAGTCCTGAAAAACCTGAAAAAGAGAGGTTTCAGACGAGTGTTTATCGGCGGCGGCAGCATGATCAATAGCCTCTTTTTTGATCAAAAGCTTATTGATGAGCTCTGGATTACGGTAGAGCCCAAGATCTTTGGTTTTGGCATGAGAATATTGTCTGACACGAAGAGAGATGTTAATTTGCACTTGAAGAGCGCCAAAAAAGTAAACCAAACTGTACTATTAAAATATGGAGTGAACTATGGGAATTCTGACAAAGAATGAAATTATAAAATCACTAAGTTCCGGTGAGCTCAGTTTCGAGCCAGGAGTTGATCAATTCCAGCTTCAACCTGCTGCAATCGATGTACGCGTGGGATCGAACTTCTTCATTCCCAAGACCTGGTCATTTGGCGAAGAAGGACGTACAGAATTGATGGTGGACCACCTGAACAATGAGGTGAAAAGCGAAGTTCTTGATATCCTACACTTGAAACCAGGCCAGACCTTCGAATTACTTCCTGGCGAATTTATTCTTATTTCCACCCTGGAGAAGATTAATATCAATTCTGGCCGCATTATGGCCACTCTCTATCCTCGGAGCTCGACTACTCGCCGCGGCATTTCAATCGAATCCGGCATCATCGACCCTCATTTCTCTGGATCCCTCATGATCCCTGTTTTCAATATGACGAAGACACAGAAAATCAGAATTTACCCGGGGGAGAGAATCGCCCAGCTTGTTTTTCAGACGATGGAACATGATATCACGACGGAAGAGGCGGGAGAACATGGTCTTTCGAAGCCAAAATATCAGGGTGTCGAAGGTTATCAATTGGACTACAAGTTTGACTCGCATGATGAGATCAATCTGTTGCGTGATGGCTCAGTCGACAAGATCAAAAAGAATTATTTAGTAGAAATTCCAGAGGACACAATTAAAAAAGACAAACACGATGACGAAAAAAATCAGCTACCCTTATCTGCCTAAGGGCAGGGAGATCAAATATAACGAGGCCGACAATCCGTTTATGCTCGCTGCCAAGAAGGCGACAGAGAAGACTGGCTGCCGCAAGCAACCTACCGGAGCGGTCTTGGTCAAGGATGGAATTATTTTGATGACGGCCACCAACGCCGGTGAACTAGTCGATATTTGCCCTCGGGTAGTCAGAAAAAGCAAGACTGGGACTGATTATCATCTATGCAAAGATGTTTGCAAACAGGAAGGCCACTCCGAATTATTGGTTGTGAACAAGGCGATAGACGCTGGGATTGATACAACAGGGGCGGACGTTTATCTGTGGGGACACTGGTGGTGTTGCGAGCCCTGTTGGGACGCCATGATCAGAGGCAAGGTTCGAGATGTCTATCTGCCAGAAGGTGCAACAGAGATGTTCACGCAATAACAACATTTACTTTTTTGTGAAAAATGGTATTATCTAAATAACTTATCCAAGTTGTTGACCTGGCTACCATCCAGCGAGACTTGGCGCAACCTCAAGCGAATGAGGCAATTAAGATCCAATCGAGATGGAACCGCCCAAACGGGCTCTCGAGACCAAGGGTCTTTTTATTATGTCATCCCTGGCTTGACCAGGGATCTCTGGGGCAAAATGGGGAAAAGATACTATACGTACATATTAGCGAGTAAAAAAGACGGTGTATTATATATTGGGATTACAAATAATCTCAAAAGGAGAGTTTACTTTCATAAGGGTAAGTATGATACGAAAGGTTTTACAAGCAGATATTTCATAGACAAACTTGTATATTTTGAAGAGTATGATAATCCATTATCTGCGATTGAAAGAGAGAAGCGGCTCAAGCGCTGGAAGAGAGATTGGAAGATAGAGTTAATTGAAAAAGAAAATCCCAACTGGGATGATCTGTATAAAAATATTATTTAAGATTCCTGCTTTCGCAGGAATGACATGAGGAGAACAATGTCATCTCAAAAACAATCTGTTGAAACAATTCGTCACTCGCTGAGCCATGTTTTGGCGTCTTCAGTCAAGAAATTATACCCAGACGTGAAGTTTGCCATCGGCCCGGCTATTGAAAACGGATTTTACTATGATTTTGAATTTGCAGTCCCAATCGCTGAGGCCGATTTGGCAAAGATCGAAAAGGGGATGCGGGAACTTGTCCGGGGCGATTATAAATTTGTGAAAAGATCCCTCACTAAATCTGAGGCGATCGAAGCTCTCGCGTCGACAAATCAGTCATACAAAATTGCTTTGGCCGACGAGCTAGAGGATCGAAAGATCACTTTTTATGATATCGAGACTGCTGACGGAAAAGCAATTTTCACTGACATGTGTTCTGGCCCACATATTGAGTCTACTGACGAGCTAAGATCCGCTGGGTTTAAGCTCGATCGTTTGGCTGGCGCGTATTGGCGAGGCGACGAGAAGAATAAGATGCTAACTCGGATTTATGGTTTGGCTTTTGAGTCGCAAGAGGAACTCGATCAATACATAGAAAATCGTAAGGAAGCAGAGAAGCGGGATCACAAGAAAATCGGTCAAGAACTGGATCTTTTTTCCTTCCACCCCGAAGCACCCGGCATGCCTTTCTGGCACGAGAAGGGAATGCTACTTTGGAATGCCCTAGAGCAATTTGGCAAGAAACTTCGTAGCGAAAATGGTTTTGTAGAGATCAAGACTCCGATCTTGGCCAAAAATTCACTATGGGTTAAATCTGGTCACTGGGAACATTATCAAGAAAGCATGTTTCATTTCGAACTGGACAAGGAGATCTACTGTTTGAAGCCGATGGATTGTCCTTTTAATATCAAGATCTATCAGACCAAGCCTCGTTCGTACAAAGAATTACCAATTCGCTTTACCGAAATAGGACATTGCCATCGTCATGAGAAATCAGGCGAATTAAATGGTTTATTGAGAGTCCAAGAAATCACTCAGGACGATTCTCATATTTTCATGACAGATGGGCAAGTTAAAAGCGAGATTAAGGCACTTTTAAAGATGGTCACTGAATATTACAAGGCTCTCTCTCTTAAACCAAAATTTTTCCTCTCCACTCGTCCGGAAGATTTCATGGGTGAGATCCCAACTTGGGACAAGGCTGAGAGGGAGTTGCAGGAAACTTTGGAGGAGAACCATCTTGATTATGAGGTCAAGGATAAAGACGGCGCATTTTACGGTCCCAAGATTGATGTAGATATCAAAGATGCTCTCGGCCGATCGTGGCAGGTGGCTACTATCCAGCTTGATTTCCAGCTTGCTGGCAAATTCGACTGCGAATATATCGATGACAAGGGCGAGAAGAAGACTCCAGTCATGATACATGCTGCAATTTTCGGCTCATTTGAGAGAATGATTGGAATTTTGCTTGAGCATACCGCTGGCAATCTTCCGGTTTGGCTTGCCCCTGTCCAAGCGATTGTTCTTCCGATCGCAGACAGGCACAATGAATACGCCGAGAAGATCAGGAAAGAGCTCGAAGCTCAGGACGTTCGTGTCTCGTTGGACGTTCGCACTGAATCAGTTGGTAAGAAAATCCGCGAAGCAGAAATGCAGAAAATCCCATATATGCTCGTGATCGGTGACAAAGAAATCGAGGCTGACAAAGTGGCCGTTCGCAAATATGGAGAAGGCGACAAGGGGCAACTTGGTGTTAGCGATTTGATCAAAGATATTTTCAAAAATTAAAATATATTTATGACAATTCCAAAGGGTCAAACAATTTATTTTGATCACAACCTTGCCGAGATTTTCGCTGAGAGAGAAGAGAATTATCGCCACAAACAAACGGCAGAAATCTTCTCATCTATTATCTTGTATGCATTGAAAAACGTCCCTGGTCCTCTGCAAATTGCCGATCTCGGCGCTGGCGCTCATCCTGACAGATATAGCAAACTTTATGAACGTTTGGCACAGGATAACGGAAGCCTTTTTGATTGGGTAGATTTCTCTCCCTACATGCTAGAGATAGCAAAATCTTTTGACCAGCTGGCGAATCTGATCTCTTTTATCGAAAAAGATTTCATGGATTATTTATCCCAACGGGAAGCTGACTCACTTGATGCGGTCATAATGAAATACACCTTTGAGGATGTCAAAGATCTGGAACCGCTTTTTGGATCTCTCGCCAAAGTTTTGAAAGTGGGTGGGATTATGGCCGCTACTATTCAGTCTTCTCCAGAAATAAAAAGTGTTCACTCCAACGCTCGATTCTTGCATAGAGGAGAAGAATTTCCGGAGGACGAGACTAGAACGCTTGAAGACGGCGAGGAATGGCAGATTAAGTTTTATCGTGAAACAGACAATCCAAATTCTGGCTATATTGAGGGACTCGAAACAGTTAAATATTTTCACAGTGCTGATACGATCAGGAAACTAGCCGATCAATTTGGCTTCAATTGTTTCATCGGAGATTGGAAAACGTATTTGCCAGTAGAATTGCAAAATAATATCAAAATAGACCAGTCAGTTCTGATATTAAGTAAGAAATAGTGGCGAAATATTATAGATTACTTCTCGGATTTGTAAGATAAATCGTTCAAAATCCTCCAACGGCGTTGTTTCTCTGACCAAGGGATCGGATCGCCCAACTCCCAGGCCTTGGTACCTTCTCTGGGAGAGTATTTATTATTGTAGGCTTGAGCAAAGCCGACTTTTTTATATATATCTGCTGTTTGCTCGAAATCTTCCTCAGTTTCCGTCGGGAAACCGATGATGGAATCAGTCGTAATTTTGATCTCTGGGATTCGTTTTTTTATTTTTTCAATCAGATCCAGATATTGATCTCGAGTATAAGGCCGATTCATATCTTTTAATACTTTATTGCTGCCAGATTGCAGCGGCAAATGAATTTCTTTGACGATTTTCGGCAAAGTTGCGATCGCCTCAATAATATCATCACTCATATCCTTGGGATGGTTGCTGGTAAACTTAACTTTGAAATCTCCAGGAAGGGAATTGATCTTTTCTAGAAGTATTGCGAAGCCCTTTTCTCCTTTATTCCTCATTCCTAATTCCTTATTCTGGTTGTAACTATTTACGTTCTGGCCCAGCAAAATGATTTCTTTCTCACCTGCTTCGACCGCGCAACGGACGTCATATAATATTTCCTCAACGGGTCGTGAAATTTCTCGCCCACGAGTATATGGTACGGCACAATATGAACAGAAATTGTTACATCCAGTCATGATGGGAACGAGACTAGCCGATAGTCGATAGTCCATAGCCGATAGTTCCTCTGACGATTTAATCCCTAGAATTTCATTTAACCCGGACAAATCTTTGCCGTCCCAAACAATTGCGCCCTTTGCTATAAATCTTTTTCGGTCTTGCTCGAGAACGCAACCAGTTACAACTACTTTTCTGTCTTGCGCTATGAAATTCCTGGCGAAGCCGAGTGCTCTGTCGACGCCAGTCTTGCGAACAGAGCAATTAAGCAGGTAGATAATATCTGCGTCCTCTTCGGTCGATTCCAATAGCCCTCTTTTACTCAGAACAAAACAGAGACGCATCTTGTCCCATTCATTGTACTGGCAACCAAATACTTTGATGAAAAATTTAAGATTTTGTGTTTTCATACTTTAGAAAAAGATGTCCTTCGCTTTCGCGTTGGACATCTTCTTTATATCAAATTTGATTTCAAATGAGAAATTATTCTTCTTTTTTGTCATCGGACTTATCTTCGGCTGCGCCCTCTTCGCCCTCAGCTGGAGCGTCCTCACCTTTGTTTTCAACCTCAATAGCGCTGACATCCTCAACTACTTCTTCGTTCAGGGCTTCGAGCTCTTCTTCGCTCCTCGGCTCCTGGACGAAGGCGATCACCTCTTCGATATCGGAGAGAACTTCAACACCAGCAGGGATAGCCAAGTCTGAAATCTTGATGTTCTTCTCAAAATCGTCAAGAACTGCGATGTCAACCTCAATTTCGGCAGGAAGATCGGCTGGCAAACATTCAATTTCGATAGAGTCGATAGGGTTGATGAGCGAACCTTCGAGATTGATAACTGCAGTAGACTCGCCAATAAATTTGAGAGGAACTTCAGCGCGGATCTTTTCTTTCATATTGATCTTGGTAAAATCAACGTGCAAAATCTGCCCAGTAACAGCTTGTTTCTGGAAGTCATTGATCAGAGTTTTGAATTTCTGGTCTCCTGCGGTCATTTCGATCAGATGAGATGTGCCAGCATGTCGGAAGACGCGCTCAAACTCGAGCTTGTCGATGGCAACGGCGATAGGATCGACGTGTTTACCATAAACGATAGCCGGTATTTTGTTATTCTTGCGAGTGATGTTTGGTTTCTCGCTTCTAATTTCTGCTTTTAATTTGAATTCTTCTGACATTTTTTATTCCTTATTGTTATCAATTTTTTCGTTAAATATTTCAGCGAAAGATCCGTTCCAGTCCTTGAGAAATCGGTATGTATCGATCACGTCATCCGAGCTTACCTTACTTTCTGCACCAGTCTTGACCTTGGGCGATTGTTTGCTCAGAGTGACTGTCGCGAGTAAAGGCATGTGGCCAGAGCAATTAAGCTCAAGGAAGAGTATCGTGTCGACGATGCCACGGATCTGGATCGAAGCAAAATCGTACTGTTTACCGCACTGCGGGCAACGAACGTTTTTCTGCACCGTTACCAACAATTTATAAAGCTCTTGATGATTCATTGCTTCGTTATAATAGCCAAAATGACGCTCAAAGTCAAGGTTAGCGGATTTGGGCTTCCAAGAAGGTAATTTGATCCCTGAGCTCTGCTGCGCGCTCGAATTCCAGGTTCTTGGCCGCTTCAAGCATTCTCTTCTGAATATCAGCCACAACTCTTTTCTTTTCACTCTTTGGAAGTCGAGCAAAGTCGTGCTCAATCTCTGATAATTCTTTTTCTTCCTCAATTTTCTCCGGCGCAACCGACTTGGAAATGCTGATCGGCGTGATCCCATGTTTCTTGTTATATTCTTCTTGGACCTTGCGACGATCTGTCGTCTCGGCGATCGCGGCCTTCATCGAATCAGTCTCAACATCTGCGTACATAATCACTCGGCCATCTACATGACGGGCTGCTCGCCCCATCGTCTGGATCAAGCTAGTCTTGCTTCGGAGAAACCCTTCTTTGTCAGCGTCAAGTATGGCTACGAGCGAGACTTCTGGGAGGTCGAGTCCCTCTCTAAGTAAATTAATTCCGATAAGCACGTCAAATTTACCGAGTCGTAATTTGTGCAATATCTCCAGTCGTTCGAGCGTAATAATATCGGAGTGGAGATAGGCCACTTTGATTCCTTCGTCTGTCAAGTAATCAGAGAGCTCTTCGGCCATTCTCTTGGTCAGTGTGGTCACGAGCACGCGCTGTCCCTTGGCGGTCGTCTTCGCTATCTCCGTCATGAGGTCATCGATCTGGCCCTTGGTCTTGCGTATCTCAATAATTGGATCAAGCAGCCCGGTCGGACGGATAAACTGACGAATGATATAGTCGGTAGTCGGTAGTCGGTAGCCGGTAGTTTCGGGCACACTAACATTAGTGGTAGAACATTTCTCGAGCTCGTATTTGCCGGGTGTAGCAGAGACATAAATGGCTTGGTCGATTTTTTTGTAGAATTCTGGCCAGCGAAGTGGGCGGTTGTCATAGGCTGAGGGCAGACGGAAACCATATTCTACCAATTTGTCTTTCCTGGCTCGGTCGCCCTCGAACATCGCACCGATCTGTGGCACGGTCATATGAGATTCGTCGATGAAAATGAGTTTGTCTTTCGGAAAATAATCGATCAGAGTTGTAGCTGGTTCGCCTGCCTTGCGGCCGTCAAAGTAGCGGGAGTAGTTTTCGATCCCTGAGCAACTTCCGGTCTGTTCGATCATCTCAATGTCGAAATTTGTTCTTTGCTCAATTCTTTCGGCTTCGAGCGGCTTGCCCTCTTTCTTGAATCTAGCGACTTGGATCTCCAAGTCTTTCTTGATTTGCTCAATTGCCTTTTTTTGTAGTTCTGGAGGAGTCAAGAAGTGGGTGGCCGGGAAAACATCAAAATCGGTCAGATTTTTCATCTGGGCACCAGTGACCCAGTCAACCTCAGAAATTTTCTCGACTACATCACCAAAGAACTCGATTCGGATTGAATTGTTGGCATAGGCCGGTAGGATCTCTAGAACGTCGCCACGAAGCCGATATGTTCCTCGTTTGAGCTCCGTATCGTTGCGGTCGTATCTGAGAGTATTTAGTTTTTGTAAAAATTCATTGCGATTTATTTTTTGTCCGACCTCGAAACTGAAATTTTCAGACAGATAAAACTCTGGGCTGCCGATACCGTAGATACAAGAAACAGAGGCGACGATTATGACGTCTTTGCGAGTAAGTAGCGCGTGGGTGGCAGCGTGGCGGAGACGATCGATCTCATCGTTGATCGACGAATCCTTC